>JBDSFL010000113.1:0-3714 GCA_039919545.1 Thermoanaerobaculia bacterium
CCGTGAGGAGGATCGACTTCCCGTCGGACGAGAGTCCGGAGAGCCATGAGCCATCCAGCGCCGAAAGCTCGCGGCCATCCTTCGCGCCCGCCGCGAGGCCCACGAGCTGGTACTCGAACCTCAGGATCCCGAGCAGGATGCGGCCGTCGCGGGAAACGTCATGCAGCTCGAGCGTCCCGGGAAACCGGAGGAGGAGCCGGCTCTTTCCAGCCAGCGTCACCGCCTGAAGCGAGGTGACGTCGGCTGCGGAGGCGCCGGTCTCCGGCGCCGCGTAGATGATTTCACTGCCATCGGGCGACCAGGCCAGGTTCCACCAGTCGAGGAGCGTGACGAGCGTTCGTGACTTCCCTGCGAGATCGACCACGCGGATGACGGTGAAATCGCCCTTCGCCTCGAAGAACGCGATGAGGTCCCCGCGTGGTGAGATGCGGGGCGACTCGATCCGGAACGTGGTCTCGTAGAGAACCTTCCCGATCGGAAATTCGATCCGGTGCTTCCCCGCCACGATGCGTTCCACCATGAGCTCGCGACCGTCCGGGCTCCAGTCGGCGTACCGGACGTCCTCGATGATCGGGCGGGGCGAGCCCCCGGCGAGCGGCACGCGGGCGAGCGTTCCCGAGCGTTCGTAGCTTCGTGCCGAGGTGTGCGCGTGGAGCATCACGGCGAGCTCTCCGGTCGGGGAGACTCCGAAGAGGCTCGCATCGGCGATGCCCAGCGGGCGCGACTCGGGACTCTCCGGGCGGGTGAGGTAGACCTCCATCGGATTTGCTTCCCAGCCCGCTCCGTAGACGACGGTCTGGCCGTCGGGCGCGAAGCGCGCCGTCCAGACCATGCCACGCCGGAACGTGAGCCTCTTGAACGCGGGGGGCGGCGGGGCCGCTCGAAAGCCGCGCGCGACGAAGCCGGCCGCGAAGGCGGCCGCGAGCCCCGCGAGAACGAACGCGGCCCCCAGGCGCGGCCGCGCGCGCGAGGCCAGCGTCACCGAGGCGATCGGAGCGCCGGAAGTGCCCGCGACAGACTCCAGGTCGAACGCGAGATCGTGAGCGGAATGGAAACGCTGCTCGGGATTCTTCTCCAGACAGTGCGCGACGAGACGCTCGAGCCCGGGGGGAACGTTCTGATTCGTCGTCGAGAGATCGGGCGGGTCTTCTCGCAGGATCGCGGAGATCGTCTCGGCCGCCGTCTCGCGATGAAAGGCGCGCTGCCCCGAGAGCATCTCGTAGAGGATCGCGCCGAAGGAGAAGATGTCGCTCCGCGCGTCCGCCGGCTTTCCCTTCACCTGCTCGGGCGACATGTAGCCGAGCGTGCCCATCACCACACCCGGCTCCGTGCCCCGCGTCTGCGTCGGAAGGTTCGTCCCGCTCGAGCCCTCCTCGGCCTGGGTGAGCTTGGCGAGGCCGAAGTCGAGGATCTTGATCCGGCCGTCCTTCGTGAGGAACACGTTCTCGGGCTTGAGGTCGCGGTGGATCACACCCTTCTCGTGAGCCGCCGCGAGCCCGTGCGCCATCTGACGCGCCCAGTCGAGGGCGCGCTTCGTCGACAGTTTCGCCCCGCCGAGCGCCGCGCGCAGCGTCTCGCCTTCGAGCAATTCCATGACGAGGATGTGGAGCGTCGACGCGGAGGGAGGGACGAGACTCGCTCCGGGAATCTCCTCGAACGAATAGAGGACGGCGATCCCGGGATGATTGAGGCTCGCCAGGATACGCGCCTCGCGCTCGAATCGCGCGCGCCGCTCCGCGTCCTCGAAGAGCTCCTGCGGAAGGACCTTGATCGCGACGATTCGATCGACGCGCCCGTCGCGCGCGCGGAAGACCTCGCCCATCCCGCCCGCCCCGAGAGGCGCCAGGATCTCGTACGGACCCAGCCGTGTCCCGGTGTCCAGCGGCATTCGCCGCCAGCTTACGCGATCGCGACTCGCTCCAGGACGAGCAGCGCTACTCGAGCAGCGGCCCGAGATCCACGAGGCGCGTGACGAAGAGAACGGGCGCCGGAATCGGGAGGCGCAGCGGGTTGTAGAGGATCGGCAGCCACCCCGCCGCCTTGGCCCCGACGATGTCCTTGTCGAACGAGTCGCCCACGTAGATCTTTCGTCCCTTGGAAACGCCGGAGACGCGCACGGCCGCGTCGAAGATCGCGCGGTCGGGTTTCATCACACCCACGTCCTCCGAGAGGACGAGATGCTTCACCCAGCGCCCGAGGCGGAACCGTTCGACCTTGGCGCGCTGCGTCTCGACGAAGCCGTTCGAGACGATGCCGACGATCCCCTGCTGCGCGGCGGCCTCGAGGATCTCCTCGGCGCCCGGATTCAGCCGCCAGTGCCGGCGGTAGGCGGCCAGGTAGTGGGCGCCGAGCGCCGTGGCGTGGGCGGAATCGAGCCCGAAGTGCGTGAGCGGTGTCGAGAACCGCTGCTGGTGCAGGTCGTGGCGCACCACTTCGCCGCGCCCGTACGCATTCCAGAGCGCGCCGTTCGCCTCTCGATAGCGCTCGAGCCAGCTGTCGAAGGCCACGCCGTCGAACACGCCGGCATGCGTCTCGAACGTCTCACGCTGCGCGGCCTGCTCGGCGTGGGCGTGGTCGAGGAGCGTGTCGTCCAGATCGAAGAAGAGGAGCTGCGTCAACGAACGGGCCGCTGGTTCAGACGCCGGCCGGATGCCAGGTGGTCTTGATCTCGAGGAAGGGCTCGAGCGCGCCGATCCCCTCGGTGCGCTGCTCGTCGTACCAGTCCTTCTCGGTGACGGCGCGCGGGCGGGCGATGCGCCGCACGCGGTCGGCCGCCTCGGCCTCCACGAGTCGCCCCAGCACGGGATCGCCCGAGCCGTCGTCGATGGCGTCCACGTCGCGGTGCGTGGACAGCGCCGTGACGAGCTCTTTCTTTTTTCCCGAGACGATGTTCACCACGCCCGCCGGGGCGTCGCTCGTGCCGACAACCTCACCGAAGAGGAGCGCGGGAATGGGCGTTCCTTGAGAGGCGATCGTCACGGCGCAGTTGCCCGAGACGACGACGGCCGCGAGGCGCGACACGAGCGCGAGCAGCGACGGGCGCTCGGGGCAGACGATGCCCACCACACCGGTGGCCTCCGGGGCCGAGAAGTTGAAGTAGGGGGCGGCGACGGGATTCACGCTGCCCAGGACGGCGCTGATCTTGTCGGCCCACCCCGCGAAGTGGACGAGCCGGTCGACCGAGACCGACACCTCGCGCTCGGCCGCGGCGCGCGTGGCCCCGGTGGAGCGCGCGAGCGCGTCGATGAACTCCGCGCTGCGCTCCTCGAGCATCTCGGCGGCGCGATAGAGGATCTGCCCGCGGTTGAACGCGGTGCGCCCCGACCAGCCCGCGAACGCGCCGCGTGCGGCCTTCACGGCATCCCTCACGTCCTTGCGCGAGCCGAGCGGCACGTAGGCCAGCAGCTCGCCTTTCGGCCCGAGCGCGGAATACGCGCGCCCGGATTCGGTGCGCGCATACGCCCCGCCGATCAGCAGCTTGTAGGTCTTCCTCACGGCGAGGCGGCTCATCTAGACGGCCTCCAGGTACGCGGCGAGGCCATGGCGCCCGCCTTCGCGGCCGAAGCCCGATTCCTTGTAGCCGCCAAAGGGCGAGGCGGGATCGAACTTGTTGTACGTGTTCGCCCACACGACGCCAGCGCGGATGCGCTGCGAGATCTTGAAGATCTTCGAGCCCTTGTCGGTCCAGATGCCGGCGGACAGGCCGTACATCGT
>JBDSFL010000598.1:0-5663 GCA_039919545.1 Thermoanaerobaculia bacterium
TTTCATGACCAGGCTTCCCTCGGGTGCATGGCGGTCCGGGCCCGGGTGGGCGGCTCGTCACGCGGCGTGCGCGCTGCTCCTCGCCGGCTCGATCCCGGCCGGAGCAGAGCTCCCGATGCCCCCGAAGCCCCGGTTCGTCTTCCAGCGTCCGGCGGCGACGCAGGCGCTGGAAACCAAGACGATCACGACGCTCCTTCAGGATCGAACCGGCTTCCTGTGGGCCGGCACCCAGGACGGGCTCTATCGCTTCGAGGGCTCGCGCACGCGCCGCTACGGACCCGATCAGGGCTTGCCCGGCAGGTACATCCGGCAGATCGGAGAGGCGCCTGACGGCACCCTCTGGGTTGCCACCGCCGCGGGCATCGCGCGACTCCGAGAGGACCGCTTCGTGCCCCTGACTCTGCGAGGAGCGAGCTTCCGCAACACGAATCAGATCTTCGCTTTCGACACCACGGGGCGCATGCACCTCGGCACCTCGCGTGGTCTCGCCACGCTGAGCTCACTCGGGAGCGGGACCGTTCGTCTCTGGCATGGGGCTTCCCCGGAGCCGCGGCTGTTCGAAGCGGTGACGACCGGCGCGGACGGCACGGTCTGGTTCGCGGCGGGACACCGCGTCTTCCGGCTCGTGGGAGCGGGCCGGGACGAACGGGCAGAGGAGATCGTCGCGGCTCTCCCCGACGAGGAGATCAAGAGCCTGCTCGTGGATCGCTCGGGCGCGCTGTGGGTCCGCACTCTCACGCACTTCCTCACGCTCCGCAAAGGGAGCGCCAGCTTCGTCGCGGACGACGATGGTCTCCCGGGAGCCAACGATTTCGGCGGGCCGTCGTTCGACCGGAGCGGAGGGATGATGCTGCCCACCGTGCTCGGGCTCTTCCGGAGGTCGGGCTCGGGCTGGGAAGGGATCGGACGCGAGCGCGGGCTCTCCTCGAATGCCGTCACCGCCGCGACCGAAGATCGCGAGGGTGCGCTCTGGATCGGTTACGGGGGAGCGGGCCTGGAGCGATGGCCGGGCCGCGGGACGTGGTCGGGCTGGTCGTCGAAGGAGGGACTGCCGGACGACGTCGCCTGGGCGGTGCTGCGAGACGCGCGCGACCGCATCTGGGTGGGGACCAACGACGGACTGGCGATGTGGGATCCGTCGGGAAGCTCCTGGAAGATCTGGAAGGAGCGCGACGGTCTCGCCGGACGAACGATCCGCCAGCTGATCGAGAGTCCGCGAGGCGCCGTCATCGCGCTGTCGGTTCCTGGCGGTCTGACCCGGATCGACCCGGATCGGCTCGTGGCGGAGAGGATCAGGTTCCCCGGCGACGCGTCGAACGAGGTGCCGATCAGTCTCGGCAGCAACGAGAAGAGGCTCCTCGTCTCGACGCGCGAGAGCCTGTACTCGGCCACGGAAGAAGGCTCCCTGCTTTCCCTCGAGCGTGTGCCGGTCCCGTTCGACGGCGGCGGCGTGACGGCGCGCCGGACGAGCGTGCGCGATGGCGTTCTGTGGTGCGCCGGAAGGCTTGGGCTCGCCCGCCATGACGGAAAGAGCTGGCGTGTCTTCACCGAGAAAGACGGGCTCCGGGAGAACGACCTCGCGCAGGTGGCGCCCGTATCGAAGGACGAGGCGTGGGTCTCGTACCGCGGCGCGCCTGGAATCTCGCGTCTGTCCATCCGGGACGGAGCGGCGCACGTCGAGCACCTCACGATGGCCAACGGTCTTTCCACCGACAACCCCTATTTCCTCGGGATCGATTCTTCCGGCCATTTGTGGGTCGGAGGCGACTCGGGTGTGTCCGTGGTCACGGCTGAGTCCGGCGCGCGTTCCATCAAGACGTACAACCAGAGTGACGGGGTTCTCTGGAACGACTGTAGCGCGGATGGATTCTGGGCGGAGCGTGACGGCTCCGTGCTCTTCGGAACCAGCCGCGGCCTCGTCCGGTACGCCCCTTCGACCAGCGGGAGCAGCGACGCCGGGGAGGTACCGCCGGCGATCGTGCTGACCGCCGCGCAGCTGGGCGGGGAAAGCCGTCTGTTCGGCTCGAAACCGGCCGTGCCCTGGAGTCAACGGCTCTTCACCGCTCAATTCGCGGGGCTCACCTTTCGCCGCCCCGAGGACGTGCGCTTCCGCTACCGGCTCGTGGGCCTGGAGAGCGAGGGTGAAACGACGGAGACCGACCTTCACGAAGTGCGATATGCCGGCCTCGCGGCCGGCTCGTACCGCTTCGAGGTCTCGTGCCGCTCGGCATCCGGCCTCGTCAGCGCGGCGCCAGCGACGTTCGCGTTCACGATCCTTCCTCCCTGGTGGCAACGGCTCGCGGTGCGGCTCGCGTTCCTCGGTCTGCTCGGCCTGCTCGGGGCCGCGCTCTATCGCGCGCGGGTCGCCCATCTGGTGCGGGCCCGGCGCACCCTCGAAGGGCTCGTGGTCGACCGCACGCGTCTCCTCGATGAACGGAATCGCGAGCTGAACACCACCGTGAACAAGCTCTCGGACGCGCAGCGGCAGATCTTCGAGCTGCAGGAGCGGTCGCTCACGAGCCTCGACGACCTCCAGGCTTTCACCTCCAAGGTCTCTCGCGAGATCGCCGATCGGGTCGGCATCGAAGAGCTCGAGGTGTTCACGATCGAGGCGGGACGGATCTCGAACGTGAACCCCGCCTCGGATAAAACGCCTCCCTCGTGCGACGAGGTCGAGGGTGCGTCCGGCGTTCCGGTCGAGCGCGAAGGCGATCCGGGCCCGTCCACGCTCGTCCCGCTCCTCGGACCCACGGGGCAGCTGCGCGGTGCGATCCGTGTCCCCGCGCTGATCTCACGCTGGAGCGAGCTCGATCGCCAGCTGCTGGATACGTTCGTGCGGCACCTCGGGACCACGCTCGAGCTCAGGACGATGCGGACACGGATCATCGAGTCGCAGCAGGAACGCGCCCATTCCCTGCAGGAGCTGCAGGACAAGGGCATCGATACGCTCCAGGTCTGCCCGCGCTGCGGCCGCTGCACCGACCAGCGCGCCGAGCGCTGCCCCGTGGATCGCGAGCCGCTGACCGCCACGCGCATCCTCCCGCTGCGAATCGCGGGCCGCTACCGCCTCGTACGTCTCCTGGGCGAAGGGGGGATGGGCGCGGTCTTCAAGGCCGAGGACGAGAAGCTCGGACGCTCGGTCGCCGCGAAGATCATTCGCGCCGAGCATCTCAACGACGCCACGGTGCGCGCCCGCTTCGAGCGCGAGGCGCGCACCGTGGCGCGCATCCAGCATCCGGGCGTCGTCGCGTTGTACGACTCGGGCGAGCTACTGGACGGCTCGGCATTTCTCGTGATGGAGCTGCTCCAGGGGCGGGACCTGGCCGACGTGCTGGAACAGCACGGCCCGGGGAATCCCGTACAGGTCGCCCTCGTGCTCGGTCAGGTGGGCGATGCGCTCGAGGCGGCCCATGCGGCCGGGGTCGTCCACCGCGACCTCAAGCCGGCGAACATCGTGCTCATCACGTCGGCGAGCGGCTTCCAGGCCAAGGTGGTCGATTTCGGCCTGGCCAAGACGACCAACGAGAACGTGAAGGCCACGAAGACGGGCTGGGTGGTGGGCAGCCCCGCCTACATGTCGCCCGAGCAGGTGCGCGAGGAGCCGCTCGATGGACGCAGCGATCTCTTCTCCCTCGCTTCGGTCACGTTCGAGCTCCTCACCGGTGAGTCGCCCTTCGATGCGGCGTCCATCGCCGAGATCTTCACGAAAGTGCTCCAGAAGGAGCCGCCGCCGATCTCCTCCGCGGTGAGCGGCGCGCCCGCGGAGGCGGATCGGCTCTTCCGCGAGGCGTTCGAGAAGAAGCGCGACGCCCGTCCGGCCTCGATCGCGGCCTGGTCGCGCCGCACGGCGCGGATTCTGGCGAGCATGCCGTCAGCGCGTCCGGGCTGGCCGATCGCCATCGTCGACGCGTCGTCCAGCGAGCTGCCTCGCGTGCGGCCGCCGATCCTGTAGCCAAGACTGAAACGCCCCGGAAAAGGAAAAGGGCCCGGATTCATCCGGGCCCTTTCCGTGCTGGAGAGGAGCGGGCTACTGGACGTTCAGCGCCGTGTCGTCAACGACGAAGGAGGTCTTCAGGCTCGCGTCCTCGACGCCGGAGAAGTACACGCGGATCGTCTGGCCCTTGTAGGCAGACAGGTTGAAGGACTTCTGCGTGTAGCCGGTGTTCTTGTCGAGGTTGGAATACGTGGCGAGAGTCCCGAGCACCGTGTTCGCCGAGTTGCGAACCGTGACGGTGAGCTTGTCGTAGGCGGTCGTGGTGGTGGTCTCGGCCGTGTCGATGTGCAGCCAGAACGAGAGCGTCGCGCTCGTGACCGTGGAGGCGATCGTGACCTGCTGGTAAAGGGTGTCGGTGTGCGCCGTTCCGTACCCGTTCATCCAGGCCTTCCACGAGCCGCCGTGCGCGGCCTGACCCGTGCTGCTATCGATGACGCCGGCCGTCGCGGTCCAGATGGTGGCTCCGGACTCGAAGCCGGGGTTGCTTAGGAGCTGGCTGCCGCCGGTGCCGCAGGTGGCGGTGAAGTTCTTGCCGGTGGCGTTCGGGCCGACGGTGACGGACTGCGAGGCGGGGGAGAAGGTGCAGCCCGACTTGCTCGGCGTCACCGTGTAGGTGCCCGCCGCGAGGCCGCCGATCGAGTAGTTGCTGCTGGCGTCGGACGTCGCGGAGCTGGAGCCGGCGGTCACGGAGGCGCCCGAGGTGCCCGCATTGCCCCCGATGGAATAGGTGGTGACGCCGCAGGACCAGGTGCCGCCGACGCCGACCGCGTCCCAGGCCTTCTGGACGGACTGCCACGTCGCCGTGCACGTGCCGCCGTAGAGGTCGGCCGCGGCCTGCGCCGTGTGGGTGCGCGCATTGGCGAACGTTTCACCGGAAGTCATGTAGCTCGTGAGCGCGCGGTACCAGATCTGGCGTGCGCTGGTGATGCCGATACCCGTGACGCTGACGGTGGTCGTGCCGCGGGGATGCGTGCCACCCTGCGAGAGAAGGTAATAGAAGAGGTTCGCGATGCCGCTGTTGCCGTGCACTCCGCACTCGTCGTTGGCCTGCGAGGGGGTGCAGCCGCTGGCGTAGGCGCGTGTGGGGTAGTAGTCGGCCGAGGAGCCGTCTTTCCTCGGGTCGTACATGTAGCGGAGCGCGTCGCCCGCCGTGCTCGGCGTGTAGACGTCGGCGCCGATGGCCCAGTCGGTCTTCGTGGCCGCGTTTCCGTTGCCAGCCCAGAACGCGGTGGTGCGGCCAAGGATGTCGGACGAGCCTTCGTTCAGAGCGCCCGACTCCTTGGCGTAGACGAGGCCCGCGGTCTTGTCGGTGACGGCGTGCGTGAGCTCGTGCGCGGTGACGTCGAGGCCGTTGGCCAGGTTCGAGAACGTGGGAAGCGTGCCGTCGCCGTACGCCATCTGGTTGAAGGGCGAGCTGAGCCAGGCCGCGTTGTTCTTGGAGCAGGACGTGCCGTTCGAGAACGAACCGTGGACGGAGGACGTGAGCTGTGCGCCCAGGTTGTCATACGAGTTCCGGTTGTGGACGGCGAGGTAGTAGTCGTACGTCGTGCCCGTGCCGTTGTACGCGCCCATGGCGGCGGTGTCGGAGGAGGAGCCGCCTTCGGAGAACATCAGCGTGCCCGGGAGGTTGCTGCCGGAGGAGATGCACCCCTGGTTCATGTTGTAGATC
>JBDSFL010000161.1:0-2550 GCA_039919545.1 Thermoanaerobaculia bacterium
GCCGAATACGGCAAGAAGATCTCGGACGGTTCCGCAGTGTGGCGCACGGGCGCCAACCAGACCACACGGTTGAAGACCGAGGCGGCGCTCGAGATCGCAGGAAAGAAGGTCGCGCCCGGCGAGTACAGCGTTTTCGTCGAGCTGAAGGAAGGCGCCTGGACGCTCGTCGTCTCCACGCAGGCACGGCAGGAGAAGTACGACCCCGAGAACAAGGCGGCCATCTGGGGCTCCTATGGTTACGACCCGAAGTTCGACGTGCTGCGCGCGCCCATGAAGATGGTGAAGTCGCCCCACTCGATCGACCAGTTCACCATCGGCTTCCTCGACGTCACCGACAAGGGAGGCGAGATCGCGATGGGCTGGGACAAGGAAATCGCCCTGGTTCATTTCACGGCCGCGCCGTAACTTTCCGCGAGAACAGATCCGGGTTCACCATGATCCGGAACGATGATCGGGGGTCAGAAACCAAGACCCCCGGTCCCCGGATCCCCGATGGGGGTCACCCCGGATTGGGGTCAGGTCCTCATTCTCAATTATAGGATCTCAGCGGCTGCTACCGCTGTGGTCGATCAGTCCACCGTGATCGACTTGCTCACGTTCTTCGGCACGTCCGGATGCACGCCGTGGTCCTCGAACCCGAGGCGGTCGAGGTATTCCTTCTTGCGCAGCGACATGCGCAACGCGAGGCGCTGCAGGACGACCGTGGCCGAAAAGCATGCCATCAGGTTGTCGTTCGTCCGCGGGAGCGCGATGTAGCCGGCCCGGTACGTCGGGTTGTCGGCGGGCGGTTTCGTCAGCGCCTGTCGGAGCGCGGGATGATCCTCGGCCACCATCACGCACGTCGTTCCCCGGATCTTGTGCGTGTTCACCTGGGAGACGGTGAGACTCACGTCCGTCTCGTCCGGTCCCGTCACGAAGACGAGCGGATAGTCCTCGTACAAAGCGTCGAAGGCATCGTGTCCCGCGACGACTTCCTGGTAGATCTCCCGCTCACCTTCGTGAAGCGAGAACGGTGTCCCCGCCCTCGAGAAGACGGCGTCGGCCAGCGCCTGAGCGATGCGCCTTCCCGCGCCCTCCGGCAAGCCCCGCTCTTCCGCCAGCCGAAGGGCCAGGTCGGTCCGCTCGTGCGTTCGCTTCGTGAAGCGGACCACGTCCTCGATGCCGAAAATCGTGCTCACGCCGAGGATCGTGTTCGGGCCGTGCTTGAACTCCGAGGCCTCGAAGCCTTCCGTGTGATTGAGCACCACCTCGCGGATCTTGAGCGCGCCCTCCTTCGCGATCGCAAGAAGCCGGGTCGCCAGGATGTGCAGGCTCGGCCGCAGGAAAAGGAGCTCCGCGGCCGCTTCCACCGCGACTTCCGTCGTCGCGAGCGTCTCGGTGATCAGCCGCGGCAGATCCTCCAGGCTTCGGAACCGTTCCTCGAGCTCGGCGCTCAGCGCCGCGCGTGCCTCCGGTGCGAGAGGCAGCCCTTCGAGCCGCGCCCGGCCCAGCTGGATGGCGAGGGCATAGAGCATCGCCATCTGGTTCGTGAAGCTCTTCGTGGCCGGCACCGCGATCTCGGGGCCGCAGCGCAGCGGAAGCACGAGATCGCATTTCTCCTGGCCCAGCGTCGATGAGGCGTTGTTCACGATGGCCACGCGTCGGATGGGAAGCCCCGTGCGGATCACCAGGTTCAGGACGTCGATGAGGTCCTTCGTCTCGCCGCTCTGGCTGATAGCCACGACGAGATCAGCGGCGCGGAGCGACCGGGCGAACCGCCCGCGGAACTCGCCCGGCAGGACGGGCACGATCTCGGTGCGCGCGAGCTCGTTGAAGAAGACGGCGCCTGCGAGCGCGGCGTGAAACGAGCTGCCGCAGCAGACAAAGAAGATGCGGCCGCCGCCGTCGATGGCGGCTCGACAGGCGGTGACGAAGGCCTCCGCAGCGACTTGGAACGCCGTCACCTCCTCGCGTTCGATGAGCGCATCGAGAATGCGCACGCTCAGCAGCACGTGGAGCTCGTCCGGTGTCCGCGCCATCCCGATCAGGTCCGTGAGGAGCCCGGCCTCGAGGCTCGCGAGCCGCTCCACGAGCCGCGGCACCGGCTCGCCGGTGAGCTCGTGGCGAATCGTTTCGGGGAGGCGGTCGAGAACGCGCCTCCATGCCGGAAGGGCCAGCAGCTCGAAGAATTGCGCACGGATGCGCTCGTCGTCGTACTCGTCACGCAGGCGCGTCAGCGCGGTGTCGATGGCCCGCTCGTCGTCGTCGTTCCCGATGACGAGATAGGGTGCGAGCGCCTGCGAAGCGGCCGAGCCGCCGCTGAAGAGGGCCTGGATTCGCCGGCAGGTCTCCGCGGAGGCGACGATCTCCTGCTCCATGAACGTCTCGAAGCGGGGGAGGAGCGCGGCGTCGCGGGCCTGCTGGCGGCTGCGCGTGGGCGTCCGCTCGATGAGGGCGCCAGCAGCGAGCGGGCCGCGGTCGCGGAGGGCGTAGAGCTGATGGCTCTCGGCGGTGAACTCGACGAGCTCGCCTTCCGTCATCGGCACGAGCACGCGGGTGAGCTTCAGCACC
>JBDSFL010000388.1:0-23339 GCA_039919545.1 Thermoanaerobaculia bacterium
CTAGACTGAAGTTCCCGACAACGAATGGCTAGAACCTCAATGGTTTCAATGGGATAGGCTTTGTTTGTCCTGCATTTTGTAGCCATGTAAATAGCTTGACGGTAGGGAGTAACTGGCTCAGACTGTAGCCATGCACATCGACATCGTGCCGAACCGGAACTCGCCTCCCGCTGTCCTGCTTCGCGAGTCTTACCGGGAAGGCACGAAGGTGCGCAAGCGCACCCTGGCAAATCTTTCAGCACTTTCGGCCGAGCAGGTCGATGCGATTCGCAGAACCCTGAGGGGCGAGAAGCTGGTGCCGGTGGCCGAGCTGTTCGAGATCGTTCACTCTTTTCATCACGGTCATGTGCAGGCCGTGCGTTCGGCGATGAAGCAGCTCGACTTTGAATCGCTCGTCGCTTCCCGCCCGTCTCGCGAACGTGCGCTGATCATGGCGTTGGTAACTGCCCGTATCCTGGAGCCCGCCAGCAAGCTGGCGACGACTCGGTGGTGGCACACGACGACTGTGCCGGCCGTGTTCGATGTCGCCGATGCCGATGAAGATGATCTTTATTCCGCTCTGGATTGGTTGATCACACGACAAGAGCACATCGAGAAAAAGCTTGCCGCCAGACATCTGGAAAAGGGCGGACTAGTTCTCTATGACTTGACCTCGAGCTACTTTGAAGGGAAGAGCTCCCCTCTGGCGGCGCTGGGACACAACCGCGATGGAAAGAGCGGCAAGCTCCAAGTCAACTATGGCCTCCTGACAGACCCGAAGGGACGTCCCGTAGCCGTATCGGTGTTCGAAGGGAACACGGGCGACCCCAAGACGTTACTGCCGCAAGTCGAGAAGCTGCAGAAGACTTTCGCCATTGAAGCGCTCGTGCTCGTGGGCGATCGCGGCATGATTTCGCAGAGGCAAATCAATGAGCTCAAGCAGCGAGACGGCATTGATTGGATCACGGCCTTGAGGACGGGCGCCATTCGCAAGCTCGTCGATGGCGGGCATATCCAGCTCGGTCTGTTCGACGAACGCAATCTGTTCGAAGTGACGCATCCCGATTTCCCCGGCGAGCGACTGGTCGCGTGCCGAAACGAGGAGCTGGGCCGGTTGCGTGCCCACAAACGTCAGTCGCTTCTGCAAGCCACGTCCAGAGAACTCGAGAAAGTGCGGGGCATGGTCTGGCGGGGCAAGCTGAAAGGCAAAGATGCAATCGGAGTGCGCATCGGGAAAGTGATCGACAAATACAAAGTGTCCAAGCATCTGGTGCTGGACATTCGGGAGGACGGGTTCGACTTCCATCTCGACGAGGAAAAGATTTCGCTGGAGGCGGGCCTCGATGGAATCTATGTCGTCAGGACCAGCGTGCCTCAACAACGACTGGCCACCGACGATGTGGTGCGTAGTTACAAGATGCTCAGTCAGGTCGAGCGTGCCTTCCGCTCACTCAAGACCATCGATCTGCAGGTGCGGCCCATCCGTCATCGGCTCGATCAGCGCGTCAAGGCGCATATCTTCCTGTGCATGTTGGCCCATTACGTAGCATGGCACATGATCGAAGCTTGGCGCCCGCTGCTGTTCTGCGACGAAGACCAAGAGGCGAAGAACACACGCGACCCTGTTGCCCCTGCCAAGCGATCACGGGCGGCCCTCGACAAAGTGCATGCGAAGGTCCTCGACGACGGCTGCACGGTCCACAGCTTTCAGACTCTGCTCAAAGAACTCAGCTCCGTCGTGCGCAATGTCTGTCGCCGGCCGAGTGCCTCCGTCGATGAGCCGACCTTCGAGGTACTCACCACCCCGAGTCCAATCCAGCAGCGCGCCTACGATCTACTCAAGACCATCCACGTGTAGCCAAAAGTCTGCACCTCGATTCCGAGCTATCTCACAGTATCTACGAGGGATGCTCGCCGCCGAGAGCGGGAACTTCAGGCTAGAGCTCGGTAGAGCTCGGTCGAGGCTCGCTAACGCTGGGCCTGCTCGCTCTCCCGCGCCGCGCGTCGCTTGTCGACCATGTTCTTGAAATTGTCCTTGTCGAGCGCCTTCTCCAGCGCCTCGGAAAACTCCACCTGCTCGGAAACGACGTGCTCGGCGAGGGATTGGTCCATGCCGATCATGCCCTGGCTCTTCCCCACCTGGACGTGCCCGTTGATGAGGGCCGTCTTTCCCTCGCGGATCATGTTGGAGAGCGCCGACGAGCCACGAAGCACCTCGAAGGCGGGCACGCGGCCGCCCCCCTTCTTCCGGAGCAGCACCTGCGCGACGACGCCCTTGAGGACCTCGGAGAGAACCGTCCTCACCTGCTCCTGCTCCTCGGAGGGGAAGCCGTCGATGAGCCGGTCGATGGCCTTGGAAGCGGAGTTCGTGTGCAGCGTGCCGAAGACGAGGAGGCCTGTTTCCGCCGCCTGCAGAGCCATGCTCATGGTCTCGAGGTCGCGCAGCTCGCCGACCAGGACGACATCCGGGTCCTCGCGCATGGCCGCCTTCACTGCCGACGAGAACGTGGGTGTGTCGAAGCCGAGCTCGCGGTGAGTGACGATCGACTTCTCGGACTGGTGCAGGAACTCGACCGGATCCTCGATCGTGATCATGTGACAGGCTTTCGTGCGGTTGATCCGATCCAGCAGCGCGGCGAGGGTGGTCGACTTGCCCGAGCCGGTGGGCCCGGTGATGAGGACGAGCCCGCGCACGATGCGGCCCACCGCGATGACCTGAGGAGGAAGCCCCAGCTCCTCGACCGTGAGGACGCGCGGCGGAATCATCCGGAGCACCGCGCCCGATCCATGCTCCTGCTGGAATAGGTTCACGCGGAATCGGGCCTGGGTTCCCATCGCGTACGCAAAATCGGTGTCGCCGGACTTCTTCCATTCGTCCATCGGGCGGCGCGGCGTGATGGGCGTGAGCAGGTTGGCGAAGTCGTCCTCGCTCAGGGTGCGCCAGCGCATGCGCTCCAGCTCGCCGTCCACCCGAAGGATCGGGGGCGAGCCCACGGCCAGGTGGAGATCGGACGCGTTTTTTTCGAGGACGATCCGGAGGAGGGCATCGATGCGGTTCGCGACGGCGGTCATGCGAAGGCCTGCTTCTCGTCGTTCATCAGCTTCTCGAACGGCTCCTTCTTGGCGGCGCGGTCCATCGCGACCTCCGGGTCGATGCGTCCTCGTTCGACGAGGCTCATCAGGGATTGATCCATCGTGTTCATCCCGGATGCCTGCCCGGTCTGCAGAGTGGAGTACAGCTGATGCGTCTTGGACTCCCGGATCAACGCGGCGACGGACGAGTTGCCTCGCAGGATCTCGAAGGCCGCCACGCGGCCGCGCGCGTCGCGGCGGGGGAGCAGGGCCTGCGAGATGACCGCTTTGAGGGAGTCC
Source organism: Thermoanaerobaculia bacterium (assembly GCA_039919545.1). Lineage (GTDB taxonomy): Bacteria > Acidobacteriota > Thermoanaerobaculia > UBA5066 > UBA5066 > JBDSFL01. The sequence continues at coordinate 3,352 of JBDSFL010000388.1, forward strand.
GAGATCATGGCTCGGATCTGCCCCTGCTGCGCGGGCGGGAAGGAATTGATGATCCGGTCGATCGTGCCGGGCGCGTTCGTGGTGCTGAGCGTGGCGAAGACCAGGTGGCCCGTCTCGGACGCCGAGATCGCCAGGGCGATCGTTTCGAGGTCCCGCATCTCGCCGATCATCACGACGTCAGGATCCTCGCGCAGCGCGGCCTTCAACGCCCGGGCGAAGGACACGGTATGCAGGGGCACCTGGCGCTGGTTCACGAGCGCGAGCTTGTTGGTGTGGACGAACTCGATCGGATCCTCGACGGTGATGATGTGCGCGTTCCGGGTCTCGTTGACGCGGTCGAGGAGCGCGGCGAGCGTGGTGGATTTCCCGCAGCCGGCAGGCCCCGTGATGAGCACGAGCCCCTGCGTGAACTTCGTCACGTCCCAGACCGTCTCGGGGAGCCCGATCTCGTGGAGAGTCGGGATGGACGAGGGGATCACGCGGAAAGAGGCGTCGAAGCCGCCGCGCTGGGAGAAGAAGTTCGCGCGGAACCGCCCCAGGCCCGGCACCTTGAGGCAGACGTCGATCTGCCTGTCCTGCTCGAGGTGGTGCCATTCCTTTTCGCTGAGAACCGAGCGCACGAGCGCGAGCCCCCTTTCGCGCGTCATCACGGCCAGCGGGAGCGGCGCGAGCACACCGTGGGTGCGGCGGTGCGGCACGAAGCCCGTGGCGAGGTGGAAATCGGAGGCGCCCGCCGCCACCGTGTCCGAAAGGAAGTCGAGGATCGACGGCTCCGGATTCGCGGAATAGTCGAACGCCAGCGGCGTCGACGTCATGATCGGGAGCGCCTCGCGGGCGTCGGCGCCCTGGAGCTTGCCCACGAGCTCGCGCGCCTTCTCGCGAACGAGCGGCTCCACGGTCGTCAGCTGCGAGATCTTGGCCAGCATGGGGGGGACGCGCGCGTCGTGCTGCCCCAGCTTGCCGAGCGCAGCGAGCAGCTCAATCTGATCGGTGGGTTCGTTCTGAGCGACCTTGAATGCCTCGAGGAGCGCGCCTGCGCTGCGAGGATCACCGAGATCGCCGAGGGCGGCCGCTGCGCTCAAGCTCGTTTCGGGCTTCTTCAGCGCGCCGAGCAGCGCCTGGAGGACAGAATCGTCCCCCTTCCCCCACAGACCGAGGCGCTCGATGGCCTGATGGCTCACCCACCAGTTCGGATCCTCGAGCAGCCGGATCCAGCTCGGAATGGCCCGCGGATCCTCGAGCAGGAGAGTCATCTCGCGCGCCGTCGCCGCTCGGCGGGGATCTGGATCGTTCGAGAGCTCGAGGAGCGAGGGGACAAAGGCCGGGAGCGCCGCGGCGAGCGAACCGATCGCACGATCGCGCAGCCACGCGAAAGCTCCGGCATAGTGCTCCACGAACCGCACGGTGAGCTCGGGAACGGGGACTCCCGTGAGCAATTTCAGGGCTCCTGCCCGAATCTCCGAATGCGCGTCAGAGAGGAGCGCCAGGACGCGCGGCGTGAAATCGCCCTGGGCATTGGGAAGAAGGCGCCGGAGGGTGGCGAAGGCCGCTTCGGCGACGGCACCGCTGCTGGTGCCAGCCACCTTGAGCACCGGGTCGATGAGGGACTCGTTGGGCGAGCTCTCGAGCGCCTTCAGAGCCGAGAGGCGCACTTCATCGTCCTCGTCCATGAGCAATGGGAGGGCGAGATCCGCGGCGAACGCGGCGATCGCGGGAATCGTGGACTCGGCCACGATGCGGAGGGCCCTGCCGCGTAGCGCCGAGCTGCCGCTCGCCAGGCTCTTGCGGAAGATCGCGAGCGCGTTCTCAGGCGGAAGCTCTCGAGCGAGCTCCATGGCCGCCAGCCGTTCGAAATCGGTGCCCTGGTCGCAGAGCTCGAGCAGGAACGGCGACAGGGATTCGCCCGCGACCTCGCGGACGGCGCGCTGCACCGCTCGACGAGCGGCTTCCGAGCGCGTGCGCAGCAGCGGCACGAGCGCGTCGAGCGCCTCGCGAGAATCGGCGCGGCGCAGATGCGCCATGCCCGCGGAGCGGATCTCGGGCATGGAGTCGACGGCCGTCCAGGCGATCTCGTCGGGCTCGACGGAGGAAAGCGCCAGGAACTTGTCGAGCAGATCTCTTTTCTGCGCGTCCGTCGTCCACTGATGCGCGCGCAGCTGGGCGATCGTCGGCGGCTCCGGGCGCAGCCCTTTTCGAATCTTCTCGAGTACCACGGCGTCCCTCCGTTTCGGGAATCGTAGCCGAAAGCCAGTACGGGCCTTTGACAAGCAAGAGCAAGACAGCTTCGGTGAGCGCTGTTACGAAAGCACACATCTCAAAACGCCCTGCAAACCCGACCAAGCATCCGTCATGAGATGTTAGGTACCTGCAGGAGCACCGTTTACGGTCCGATGTGCGCGGGTGGCATGAGTTTGGCTTCAGGGGGAGCAGCACCTTTCCCTGAGCGCAGCGCGCGATGTGAAGTTTGAGGGAGAACTCGATGACCCCAACGGTTCCCGACTCGGTCGATTCACGACGGTGCCGCGCACGGACGGGCTTCTCGCTCGTCGAGCTGCTCGTCGTGCTCCTCGTCATCGGGCTGATCGCGATGATCGCCGGGTCGCAGATCAACAAGGCGATCCGGCGCGCAAAGGTCGACTCGACCGCCGACACGATCCGGAACTTCATCCAGGAGGCGGGAGCCCAGGTCCCGAAGCAAAATCTCCCCGTGTTCGTCGAGCTGGGCCGGGTCGCTGTACCGGCTCCGGGGTTCTACCGGCTCCTGGCCATTGCCGATTCGAGCACCAACGGACAGCTCGACGCCCCTTACAACACCGCCCCGGTGGGCGCTCCCGGAAACGTGACCACGCGCGATACCATCGTGGCGCAGTACGACGTTCCTTCGGACATCGCCCTCTCGAGCGTGCTCGGGACCACACAGATCGAATCCGCCCTCTGGTCCTCGAACGCCGCGGATACGAGCACGCGGCAGCTGCTGTGCGATTTTCAGAGCCGCACGATCGACCCCGCCAACGGACGGCAGATCGTGGGCGTGGCCACTCTGTCGGTCAGCCATGTGGACATGCTCCGTGCGACGGGGCGGCTCACCCCGCTGATCAATGCGCAGATCCGGATCAACCCCATCTGGAGCGCTCGAATCGTGAGGACCGTGCAATGATGAGAACAGAGTTCGTCCTGCCTCGTTCCCGCATGGTCGTTCCTTCGTCCGCTCGGACGCGGGGGTCGAGTCTGATCGAGGTTCTGGTGGCGATGACCATCATCGCTTTGATGATGGTGGCGGTTCTCGAGATGTTCTCGCTCTCGCTCCTCACCAACCACGGTTCGGCCGCCCGGACGGAAATGACCTTCAAGGCCCAGCAAGTGGTGGAAAACCTGCGTTACGCGCAGCTCACGTTCAAGAATCTCGGGACCGCTCCCGCCGGCAGCGCCACGTTTCCTCTCGCGGCGGGCACCTACAACCTGCCGTTCTACTCCGGCGATACGACGGGGACGAACGGGGGCACATGGGCTTACTGGGGGCCTGCCGGCGCCGACGTCATGGAGCAGGACAAGGGTCCCTTCCGCATCACGTACGGAGTCCAGGATCTCGGGACCAACTGGGCCATCACGGTCACCGCCACCCCGTCGGCTCCCGCGGCGGGCACGAAGGCTTACTTTGCGAGCTCCAGCAAGTCCAAGAGGATCGAATATGTTGCACAGATCGCGAAATAAGAGGCGCGGGTTCTCGCTGCCCGAAGCGCTCGTCTCGATGACGATCCTGGTGATCGTGATGGTCATCGCGATGTCGCTGCTGTTCTCGATGCGCTCGTTCGCGTCACGCCAGCAGTTCTTCACGGAGCCTCGGCAATCGTCGCGCCGCGCGATCGACTATCTCGCCTACCACGTGGAAGGGGCGGCCGACCTCAATGCCAAGAGGAACAATCCGCTCGCGCTCGTCACCTGGTACCTGAACTCGAAGACCGGATTGAGGCAGGCGACGTACAACTCGCTCAGCGGATTGGAGACCGGCAACGGGCCGATCGGGGCGGGAGGTCGCTACACGAAATTCGGGGACGTGGGCACCGACATCCTGTCCGTTGCCGTCCCCGTGAATCCGATGGCGATTCCGGTTGCCAAGTGGGTCGGTGGCTTGCACGCCGCGAACCTGAAGTTCGACTTTCGTGAAGGGTGCCCGAACGACGCGTACAACATGCAGCTCTTCCAGCAGCTCACCGGCGCGACCGGGAGCGGTAATCAGCAGCAGAGCGGTGTGCTCGTGCTCGCTGACGCCAACGGGAACTATGCAAATTACGAGATCACGAGCTACCAGCAGAGCACTTGCCCGCCGGCGGGGACTCCCTTCGACGCGAGCAATCCGACGCCCGTGATCCACGTCGTCAGCAATCCTGGCAACTCCGGCTTCATCAACCCTCCGGGAGGGGAGCCCACGTGGTCCTTCCCGGTGACGCTCTCGGCGGGCATCCAGTTCATGACGTTTCGGGTCCGGACACCCACGGATCCGGCAGGCAAGCCCACCGGACCTCCCAGCCTGGAGCAACGGATCGGGCTCTTCGACCCGACGACCGACAATCCCGGTACCGCTTTCGCGCCGATCGTGGAGAACATCGAGGACCTGCAGGTGGCCTACCTCTATGCGTCCTCGCCGGGCGGTGGAAACCTCATCTTCGGGACGGAGACCACCGCGATCCCCGCAAGCGTGGGGGCGCTGGCGACGAAGGGCGTGCCCACCCAGGCCGGCTCGGTCGACCCGCCGACTCCCTACGATGTGACGAACGTGATCGGTCTCCGGATCACGACGGTCGGTCGCTCCGGGGAGCTCCCTCTGGTGGCGATCGGACAAAAGCCGAAGACGGGAACCGGAGCCACCCACTACCGTCCGCAGGCCGAGGATCATGCCCAGGGCGCCAACGATGTGCCCACGAATACGGCCGGAGGGTTCGGCCTCTTCGATCACTACCGAACGACGACCACACTGATGCTGCGGAACCGGATGCTGGGGAAATGATGAGAGCGAATCTCCGGCCTTCGACTCTGCCACGTGTCCGTCGAGCGAGCGCGGAGCGCGGAAGTGCGCTGATTCTCGCCCTGCTCGTGATCGTCGTGCTCACTGCGGTCGGCATCGGCCTCTCGTACATGTCCTCGGTCGAGGATCGGATGTCGGGCAACGCTCAGCGCGAGAAAGCGGGCTTCTACGCCGCGGAGGTGGGGCTCCGGAACGGAGAGGCTCTGCTGAACGGCGGCAGTATGGCAAGCACGGGCACGCTCACCGCCTTGCTGGGCGCCACTCCCGCCGCTCCGCCCACCGGCGGGAGCCAATCCTCCATTCAGCCGCCCGGGGGCGGCTACCCGGCGGTGCTCCTCACCCTCAACGGCGTCTCGTACAGGGATCAGGTCGTCACGATGCCGACCGGTGTGCGAGACCGCGCAACGTACAGCCTCTATGTTCGCAACGACCGTGAAGACGTGACGGGGGCGCAGAAGACCGATCAGAACCTGATCGTGAACTTGATCTCCGTCGGTGTGGTGCAGTCGATCGACGCAAACGGGAAGGTGACTGGCATCGTCAGGATCACCAAGATGCTCGAAGAGCAGATCAGCTCGGTCAACACAGGCAGCGAAGGCGGCCCCCAGTACCTTGGTACCGGCGGCGGCACGAGCAGCAGCTCGAAATAGGCAAGGAAGCAGGAGTTTTCATGTGTCGGACTCAGGTACGTTTTGCGATCATCGCGGGGGCTCTGGCGACCCTCGCCTCGGCGGCTCCTGTCTTCGCTCAGGTGAAACCCGAAGGCTACGACCCTCTTCGTCAGATCACGAAGCAGCTCGTGAAGGCCAACCTCCTGATCGTGCTCGACACCACCGGCTCGATGGCCGGGGATGCGCCCGGTAACCAACTGCTCGACGGGGCAGATTCCACGGGCCGGATCTCCTGGTGGAGGAGCGGGCCGGTGAACACGCCTGATCCGTTGCGCCCCGGGAACGGGTCCGACGGCAACGTGAATCCGGGATTCGACAGCAAGGGGAAGCCGCGTTGCGTGGTGACCGGCGTGAACAACAGCAACCAGCCGAACCAGTGGAACAAGAACAGCTGCTCCTCGTACGAGTACCAGCTGCGTTTCGAGCTTCCGTCCCGTCTGGCCTCCGTCAAGACCGCTCTCGGGAACTCGGTGTCCGTCATCCTCTCGTACACGGCGCCCGCAGCCAACCAGGTGAATTCGATCACTTACCCGTCGGCCTGGACGGCCACGGCGGCGGGAGCCGGGGCACCGACCAAGTCGTGCACTCTGATCTCGCCTGGAACGCTCTCGGCGACTTCGGTCGTCGTGCAATGCAACGTGGACTTCGGGTTCTACACGAACACGACCAACCCGGTGTACAAAGCCGCACCGGGGATCCCGTTCACGGCTTACGACGCCGTCGGAGTCCCAGTCGGGAACTGGGGCAGCCTCGCGGCACCCACGGCTCCCAAGGACGTCATCGGCGCCAACGCGACGAAGATCAACTGGGGGCTCGTGGCCTACTCGACGAGCCGCGGCGACTGCGCGACCGCAGAGCTGAAGGTCAAGCTCGACACCAACGATTCCAACGACGTGACCACCCTCGAGACGTTTTTCAAGCTCACCAAGAACGGTGGGATCTCGGCGGGAGGCGGCACGAACACGATCGGCGCCCTGACCTTCGCGAAAGCCGTGATCCAGGCGGTCTACAAGGGGGGCACCATCACCGATCACGCCAACGTGCAGACGACGTTCGCGGCGGACCCCCGTTACAACTGCAATCGGGCCTACGGCGTCATCCTCGCGACGGACGGGCTCTCGAATAATTGCAATCCGAAGAACCCGGCCAACCTTCCCAGCACGGGGGCGAACGGAGACTGGATCTACACGTGCGGTGCGTGCCCGGGTCCCACGTGCTGTGACGCGACCTCGAGCGGCTACGACTGCCCGAATGCCTGGGCCAGCTTCGCGGCCGCGCGGGCGGACGAGATCTGGAACCTGAACCTGGGTTCGGCCGCGGCTCCTCCGGTCCGAAAGGGCAGCCCGATCAATCCCCGCGTCTGGACGATCGGTGTGAGCCAGCAGGTCGGCCCGTGCGAGCTCGATTTCATCGCCTACATGGGGCGTACCGATGCGGATAGCCCGAACGGCGACGCCGGCTTCGGCGGGTACCATGCCACCGATAATCCCAACTTGCCGAATCCCGCCACGACCGTTCCGGTCACCGGCATTCCCTCGACGTACGATGGACCAAACGGTCGCTTCCAGGCTTCCAAGAGCATTCCGCAGCCATTCAATCCCGGCACCAACAGCCACGGGAACAACGCGTTCTTCTCGACGTCGCCGCAAGCGATCTCGAATGCGTTCGACACCATCATCAACGCCACCGCGCTGGGCGACTACACGACGAACGCACCCACCTCGGGCGCGAGCGTCGGAAGCGGAAACATCGTCCTGCTTCCCTCGTCGGAGTTCCCGTCGTGGAAGGGGCACCTGTACCAGTACCTGTACGATTTCACCAAGCTCGCGTCCGACCCTCTCTTCCAGGTCCTGAAGCTGGACGCCGGACAGATCCTCACGAATACGGCCGCGAGCGCCCGTAAGATCTACACCTGGGACAACAACAACAATCTGGTTCCGGTCGATGCCGCTCACCTGTCCTCTCTGGTCACCATCGCAAGCGCCAACGGGCTGGTGAATGCAAATGTGGCCTTCACCAATAAAGTCGTCGATTTCATCCGGGGCAACAACGGGATGCTGACGAACACGAGCCGTCCCTGGAAGCTGGGACCGCTCATGAACACGACGCCTGCCATCACCGGCCGGCCTTTCGCGTTCAAGCAGACTCTGAAGGTGCAGTCGCATCTCGCGTTCGAGACCAAGTACCAGGATCGAAACGTGCTGGCCTGGGTCGGCTCCGACGACGGGATGATGCACGCGTTCCGGTTCGACACCATGGCCGAGGAGCTGGCGATTCTCCCGCCGGACCTTCTTCCGCGGCAGGTCCAGCTGTTCAACAACTACGACCCGGTGAAGAACATCCGTGTGACGGGCCAGCCGGATCAGGTCTCCTCGCACCTCTATGGGGTCGCGAGCTCGCTGCGCTACACCGATGTCTATTTCCAGACCGGTACGGTTCCTGGGGAGCAGGCCGGTTACCACACCGTCGGGTTCCTGACCGAGGGGCCCGGCGGCACGACGATCGCCGCGCTCGACATCACGCATCCTTCAGCGGGTGACGCTTCGCAGACCCCGAATATCGCGGCAGACAAGAATTACGACTCGAACGAGCCCGTGAAGATCCTCTGGTCCAAGACCGGAGGCTCGGGCGCCGGTCAGCTGAACGGGCTCAACCCAACCTGGAGCGTCCCGGCTCTGGCGGCCACCGCCTTCAGTAATTGGAGCGTGATCTTCGGAAGCGGTGCGAACCCTTCCAGCCTCGCCGGCAGCCAGGTCTCGCCGAGCGTCTTCACGCTCGACATGAGCACGTCCCCCCTGAATCCGACGGTCAGCAAGTTCAATCTGGCAAACATCTCGTCGGGCGCCCTGGTGGGGAACCAGGCCTTCGCTGCGAGCGTGATCTTCAGCACGGCCGCTCCCGCCTACTACTCCGACAACGTGGCTGATCTGGGACTGCAGGCCGACCTGAACGGCCGCATCTGGTTCTCCACCGGAACGAATCTGGGCTCCACCCCTTACATCGGAATCGATGCCACCGCCGTCGCGGGCAAGTCTCAACCTCTTTACTACCCGCCTGCCGTCAGCGGCTATGGCAGCAAGCCGGCTCCGAAGGGCTGCGACCTGTTCGCCTTCGGCAGCGGCTCGTTCTACGAGAAGAATCCGGACGTGAGCGAGACCCTTCCGCCAAACGACATCGGCACGGGCGCGAAGTTCTTCCCGAGCGTCTATCTCGCGGTGAACCCCAAGCCGTTGCTGGGGAATGCGCCCACGGCCGTGCCGAGCGCGCAGGTGGTGCGAATTCCGCTGGCGGGAACGTCGTTCTCGAACGGAGCCGTCAACCCGTCGTTTTTCGACCTCGGCATTCACACCCAGCTCACCGCGCCTCCGTTCCTGATCGTGCCGCTGAGCGGCACGCCGGGGACCGACCCGGCTCAGGCGCTGTTCATCGTGTACGACCCTGACAAGGGCTGCAACGGAAACGCCTACGTCATCTCCATCACGTTCAACCTGGGAGCCACGTGCGGCGATCCGCTGGTCGTCACCAGCAAGGTGGCCTACAACGCGGGCGCCGGCGCCGCGAGCGGCTTCACCATCGTGAACGACGTCGTGGCGGTCGCCAAGAGCGGCATCGGAAAGAATGAGAACGCCGGCCTCTTCGTCACCGAGGCCAAGGTTCATGGCGGGAGCTCGCAACAGGTCCAGCCGCTCTGGTGGAAAGAGCTGAAGTAGCAAAAGAGCCGGGGGCTGGAGAGTGCAATAGGATGACTCTCCAGCCGCTCGCGGGTCCTGACAGGGGCCCGAATTGATGGTCACCAAGTTCCCGATCGAGGCCCCGGGCAGAAGGCCTCGGAGCGACAGTGGGTTCGCGCTGGGCGAACTGGTGGTGACGGTTCTCATGGTCAGTTTTTGTCTGCTTGGCTTCTTGCAGCTCGTGAGCCGGAAAACCCACGTGGACCGGACGCAGACCGTGACGGATCCGCGCGGGGCGCTGAAGTTTGCCAGCGACAGCCTTTCCCGTGATCTGCGCGTAGCGGCCAGCGGCGCCTTTCCCGTTTCCGAATCGATTCGCTCGGGAGGCGACAACGTCCGGGATGCCATGCTGCTCGACGTGAACGGACGGGCGGTCGTTGCGCGGCCCGGTACCGACGTCATCGAGCTTCGTGGCGTCCTGCGAACGCCGCTTTTTTCTCTCACGCCGTCGAGGAACGAAGCCCTCCGCGGACCCCCCGCGGAAAGCGGAGAGCTGGTGTCGAGTCCCACGGCGAGCGCGCATCCTGGAATCCTCCAGCAGCACCCGTCGAGCGTGGCCTTGCAGCTTCAGGCCGAGCCAGGCGACCGTGGGTGTTCGGGGGCAGGGGAAGGAACCGGCGCCGAGCATTTCGATCGCGTGCTCCCCGCCCTGCGCGACCGAACCGCCGCTGGGGGGCACGCGTACTTCGTCGTCATCGACGCGCAGGGGGCGTTTGCCGTCTCGAGGGTCCTCTCGTTCAAGGAGAGCCAGACGGAGCCGGATGGCGCTTTCGAACCTCTTCGTGCTGCAGGTTCCTCGGGGGCCGGCAGCGTGCCGGCTGCGACCCGCCCATGTGAGGCGACCGTGCACCTCGACTTCACCGATCCGGGCGCCGTCGAGCTGAACCGGGGCGGCGATCCACGGGCCCACGAGCGTCTGGGTCCGCTCATTGCGGGCGGACTCTTCGACCAGATCAGATACTTCGTGGCTCGGGGCGAAGAGGGACAGCCCCCCGACTACCAAGCAGGCCTTGACCCTATCTCGTTGAGGTATCCGCACCCCTACCTCGTGTCGGCACTTGCAACGGGGCACGGCCGCTCCGAGATGACCCGAGTCGCCGAGGAGATCGAAGAGCTCCAGATCCTGTTTCTCACCGATCGGGAGCGCGGAGCGGGAGCGTCGTTGGCGCCGGGAGTTTCAGCGGCGGCGTGGGACCAGAGCACAGCGGCCGATCGTTCCCCTGAAGAACTCGTCGATCCCTTCGGTCGTTCGCGCCTGCAGGGCATCCGCGTGGCGCTCGTGGCCAAGAACGCGAAGCGCCTCCGCCCAGGGGAAGCGTTCGCCGGCGCGCGCGGCAAGGCCGTGTCGCTGGAGGGACGCGACGGATATTGGCTTCTCAACGCGCCTCGGCCCGAGGACGATCCTGCTCGTGCGGGGCCCGTCGGCTGGGCTGCGGAGACGACGCGGCGCGTTCCGTTTCTGAGGCGCTTCGCGATGTTCGAGCTCCCGGTTCCGGAGTGGGACTAGTGGTCCCCGCCGTAAATACGTGGTCTTTCGTTGGGAGCGCGGCGGGGCCAGATGCGAGGCGATCGCGACGAACGAGGCCCGGGCGACCTCGGAGTCGCGGCAACGAAGCAGATGGTCCCGCGCCGCACCGACCCGAAGGGCGCCAGGCGGTTGCGGCCGCACTCGGCGTTGCGCCGCCTGGGCGGAGAGCCAACTCCAGCCTTCGGCGACGCGCCTTGATTGCGTCTCGCAAGCGCCGGCGCGAAAGATCACGTATTTGCGGCGGGGACCAATAGTGAACGCGCGCCACGGGAGTACTCTGACCGTTGCCCTCTTGGTAACGGTGGGTTTTTCTCTGCTCTGCCTTTCGCTCCTCCTCACGAGCACCCGATTGAAGCGGGGCGGGCCTGACAGCCTCCGGCAGCGCGCGGTCACAGCGGCTGATCTCTCATGCACGAACGCAGTCGAGCTGCTCTCGCGATCGTCGTACGGAGCGCCGCGGGAGCTGCGCCGGCAGGCGAACGCGACGAACCTCGACCCTTTCTTCGCCCATGGAAGCGTTTCGAAGCGGGCGGGCGCCGGAGCGGGACTGGTGGTCGAACGATTGCCCGCGCGGTTCGCGGCCCTCTCTCGGCCCTCGGGCACCGACTTGCGTGTCTTCAACCAGGAAGGCTTTTTTACCGAGCGTCATATCGTCGGTGCGGTGGTCATGGCAAAGGCGCTTCGGGCGCCGGTGCGCGTGGAGGTCGAGCTGGAGAGCATCGTGTCGGACGCGCCGGAAGCCCCATCCCCCCGGGTTCCTCAGCGGTGAGCGACGCCCATCCCGCGCACGGAATCAAGCTTGCCCATCTCGGCCTCTTCGTCCTGCTCATGAGCCCGATCTCGTCGAGCGCTCCGCCGCCACCGCGTGACGGGATGAACTTTCTGCCGAGCGGTTTGCTGGTGTCGCCCTTCGAGCGGCCGCGCGGAAAGGTTCTCTACGTGACGGGTTCGCCGGCCCGCGGCCGAGGCGCCATCCTACCGATGAGTTTGCCGCAGGCTTCGGGAGACCCGGACGCGGGAGGATTTACCCAGACACCGCTGTCTCGGCCGAGTGAGCCGTCTTCATGGGCTACGGAGCAGACCCGCGCGGAAAGCCGACCTGTTCTCGGTGCCCGACCCACGGCGCATCCACCCGAGCTTCTGCGGGAGCTGCCGTATCGCTCGAACCCATCCGGGCCGCTGTCCGTGCCTATCCTCATCGCTCGGCCCAATGGCGTGCTCCAGCAGCGCCACGACACGAACGGCTACGCGGCGTTCGCCGCTCGCGAGGCGCATCGCCGGGCCGTGATCTTCTCGCTTGCCTCGGATGGATTACTGCGTGCGTTCGACGCCGGAGCCGACGACTCGAGTGATCCAGGCACCGGGACCGAGCTGTTCGCGTATGCACCGCGGGCCGCGCTCGCGTCGCGGAACTCGGGCGGTGCGCTCTCGTTCGACGACGCTTATCTCGACGCCCCGTGGGCACCCGGCGGAGACGCCTGTCCCGGCGTCGCGAGCCGCGGTGCCTCGCATTGTCAGTGGAGAACGCTGCTCGCGGGTGGATTCGGGCGAGCTGGGCGAAGCATCTTCGTCCTCGACGTGACCCGCCCCGACGCGGCAATGCCACGTCCTGCTCTTCCGGAATGCGCGCCGCTCGCCGGAAGAGATCTCCCCGCGGGGTGCGCGGGGCCGTATCCGACCGTCCTTTGGGAATTCCAGGACGAGAGCGATCAGGACCACGACGGAGCTCTCGACCTGGCAAGCGCCACCTCCACACCCAGCTTCGGACGAGTGCGCCTGCGAAACGCGCGATCACGGAGTGTGGAGGAGCACGCGGTGGTGATCTTCGGCGGCGGTGCGCCCGATGCCGGCGCGGGGAAGAGAGCCGGCGGCAACTGGCTGTATGTCGTAGATCTCGAGTCGGGTAATACGCTTTTCAAGACCAGCTTCGGCGTGGCCCGCACAGGGCCCGAGCAAACGAACCGCCGAAGACCCTTCGCGGCGCTGGCATCACCAGTGACCGCGCTCGACCTGGACCTGGACGGCTTCACCGATACGCTCTATTTCGGCGACGTGAATGGCCAGCTCTGGAAGCTGGTCATCCCGGAATCAGAACCCATGCTGGCCGAGTACGACCCGTCTGCCAGCATCGGCCGCAGCTCGAACCGAATTCGCTCGGGCAAGGGGGCGTGGTGTCCGTACCTTCTCGTCGAGGGCGGGAATTCGGGAAGCTCCGGCGAGATGCCGATCCTGAATCCTCCGGCTGTCGTTCAGGCAGGACGCACCGGGACCGGCGAGCCCATTTACGGAGTGATCTGGACGAGCGGCGCGCACATCGGCGGGAATGCACGCCAGGCCTCGTCCGGCCTGTTGTCCGTGTTTTGGGATGTCCCCGGCCCAGCGCCCGTTCCGCTTGCCAAGGATCTTTCAGCGCAGACCGGTGCGAACGCGTTCTCACGGATTTCGTCCCCCAGCGCACCGGAACGGGGTACCTGCCGCGACCGGGGCTTGCCGAGAACCGAAGGCTGGTCCTTGTCGCTGAATCGAGGCGAAAGGGTCGCGAGCGACCTCCTGGTCTACGAGAACTACATCTACGTTGCGACGCGATTGAATGCGCCCGTGGACGAAGCGGGAGGGAGCAGGCTCTATCGTCTCGATCTAGAGACGGGCGATTCCTGCCATGGACCCGATTGCTGCGAGTCCGCGGCAGGCGCATGGCGGTCCGGAGGCGGTCGAGGGCGGCAACTTCCCGGCGACCTGCTGTCGACGACGACGCCCCCGCGGATTTTCGTCACGGGAAACGGAGCTCGAATGCTCGGCTTCGTCAGCGGCACCCAGGGCGCCGTGGGCGCTCGCGGCAGCGGCGAAACCGCGCTTTCGCTCTTCACGATCCGGCTCCCGTCGGCGCTCGCGGTACGAAGCCGCCAGGAGCGCTGATCCGCTTGCTCTCAGCTCCTTTGCGCCGCCAGCTCATTGGCGCGGTGTATAGTTGGGACGATCGTTTTGGGAGGATGTCATGCGTTGTGACCGCCTGGTGGTGACACTTTTGGTCCTGGCTGGAGCGACCCTCACTCTGCACGCCGACGAGATCGTGCTGAAGGGCGGCAAGACGCTGACGACCTCCCGTCCCATGGTCGTGAAAGGGAAGAACGCGGTCGTGACGCTGAAAGACGGCACCGTGGTCTCGCTTCCCCTCACGGAGATCGACCAGCCGAAGACGGCGGAAGCGAACAAGGCCAGGGTCGTGGTCCAGGCGGCTCCCACGAATCGCCAGCCGGAGACTCCCGCCGAGGCGGCACGCGTGAAGAACACCCGGAAGGCGGCCATCTCGCTTTCGGACGACGACGTCTCCCATCCCTTCGGTCAGAGCCCCGGAGCGCAGGTGAAGGAGGAAGGGGACGGCAAGGTCGAGGTCGTCTCCGTCGCCGTGAAGAAGGAGAAGAGCGGCTATTCGCTTTCGGGCTCCGTCTTCAACAGCGGAAAGGGCGACGTGCTGGCCGTCTCCGTCACGGTCGAGGCGATCGCCGAGGACAACAAGACCATCGCCACCGCATTTGGCAATGTGGCCAAGGATTATCTTTCTGCCGGCGAAAAGAGCGCCTTCACGGCAGAGCTTGCGACCGAGGCCGCAGTGAGCAGCTTCCGCTATGTTCCGCACTGGCAAGGGCGGCCCGTGGCCAAGCCTGCCGTCGGCGGTGGAACCCTTTCCCAGGGCTCGGGCGGCGATGCGGCCAACGCACCGAAGAAGCCGGGCACGGATGCGACTCCGGAGCCCACGCCGGCTCCCAAGCCCGTTGCCAAGCCGGAACCCACCCGAGCGCCGCAGCCCGATTACGCGCCCCCCGCCGCCAACGCGCCCGTCGGTGCGCCCACTCAGCCGGGCGGCACCTATCTGCCGCAGCCTTCGGCCGACGGGCAGCCGAAACAGCCCGGCTCGTAGCCGCCGGTCCCCGTCGTCCCGGGTTCGCCCCACGCCATGAGCGCCGAGATTCTCCTGGTCGAGGACCGCGAGTCGCTCCGCGCGATGCTCGCCGAGACCCTGGAGCGGGAGGCGTACACCGTCGAGTCCGTCGCCACCGGGGACGAGGCGGTGCGTCGGCTCGCCGCGGGCCGGCGCTATGCGCTCGTCCTGACGGACCTGAAGCTGCCGGGAGCCGACGGCCTGGCGGTGCTGCGGGCGGCGGCCGATTCTGATCCGACGCTCCCGGTCATTCTCCTGACCGGCTTCGGGAGCGTGGAAACCGCGGTTGAGGCCATGAAGGAAGGCGCCGCCGACTTCCTGAGCAAACCGGTCGATCCGGAGCTCCTGCTGATGATGGTCGCGCGCCATGTGCGTGCGCGTCGTGCGTCCATCGCGCGAACGCTTCTCGCCGAGGAAGCGGGCCTCGCCGGGATGCCGGCGATCGCGGGAACCTCCGCCGCGCTGGCCGAGGCGCTCGAGAAGATCCGCCGCGCGGCGGCGAGCGACGCGACGGTTCTCCTGACCGGCGAATCGGGGACGGGGAAAGAGCTCTTCGCGCGAGCGCTTCACGCGCTGAGCGCGCGCGCGGCGGCGCCGTTCGTGGCCATCAATGTCGGCGCCCTCCCCGAAGGGCTCGTGGAGAACGAGCTCTTCGGGCACGAGCGCGGGGCGTACACGGGCGCCTCCGAGCGTCGGGCGGGACGCTTCGAGATCGCGGATGGGGGAACTCTGTTCCTCGACGAGATCGCCGAGCTGCCCCTCATGGCGCAGACGAAGCTGCTCCGCGTGGTGGAAGAGAAATGCTTCCTTCGCGTGGGCGGCACGAGCTCGATCAAGGTGGACGTGCGGCTGGTCGCGGCCACGAACCAGGATCTGGTTGCGCGCGTGAAGAGCGGCGAGTTCCGCGAAGACCTCTTCTATCGCCTGGACGTTTTTCCCGTGCGCCTGCCTCCCCTGCGGGCGCGCCTCGAAGACATCGCCGAGCTGGCGCGCACCTTCGCGACCAGCGTCGCGCGGCAGATGAACCGAGGCGCCGTCGATTTCTCGCCCGCCGCGCTCGAGAAGCTGCGCAAACATGCCTGGCCCGGCAACGTGCGGGAGCTGCGCAACGTGGTGGAGCGCGCTGTCATCACCTCGACGGGTTCGCTCATTCGTCCGGCTGAGGTGCTGATCGGCGCACCGGGCGAGGTTTCGTTCCCGCAGCCATCGCTGGACGGCACGCTCGACGTCACCATCGAACGCTGGAAGAAGGCGGGGGAATCGGCGCGCATCCGGCGTGCGCTGGAGGACGCCGCGGGTGATCGCGCGCGCGCGGCCGAAGAGCTGGAGATTCCGCTCCGACGCCTCTCGCTCCGGATGAAGGAGCTCGGGATCTGAACCTATAATGGAAAATGAGGACCTGACCCTCAACTTGTGACCCTCAACTTGGGATCCGGAATCAGGTGGGTGAAGTCAGCTCCTTCAGGGCCGCGACGAGCAGGGCGTCTTCCTCGGGGGCGACGGTGCGGAGATCGAGGACGAGCCGATCCTCGCTGACGCGACCGACGATCGGCACGTCGAGCGCACGCAGCCGCGCCGCGAGCGCGTCGGCCGAGCAGGCCGGGTGCCTCAGCGCCACGGCACGCGAAGGCAGAGTGGATTCGGTGCCCGATCCGCCCCCGGCGACGGCGATGGAGGCGATCACATCGGCCCCGTAGCCTTGTTCGAGCGCGGCAGACACGACTCGCGCCGCGCGGGCGTCGAGCGATTCCAGGGTGAGGCGGAGCATGCGATGGAAGGGGACTTCCCCCTCCCGCCCGGAGAGATGCAGCTCGAGAGTGGCCGCGAGCGCGGCGAGCACGAGCTTGTCGGGCCGCAGCGCGCGTGCCAGCGGGTTCGCGTTCGCGCGCGCAATCAGCGGGGAAAGCCCGAGGAGGATTCCGGTCTGCGGGCCCCCGAGCGTCTTGTCGCCCGAGAAACAGACGAGGTCGGCACCGGCCTCGAGCGCCTCGAGCGGAACCGGCTGATCGGCGAGACCCGGCTCCGCGAAGCGCCGCGGGGCGCCTGAGCCCGCATCGAACACGAGCGGAACTCCCGCATGCCGGGCGACCTCGCCCAGCTCCGCGAGCCCCACCTCCTGCGTGAATCCCACGATGCGGTAGTTCGACGGGTGCACCTTGAGAATCGCCGCCGCTCCCGCGTCGAGCGCGGCTTCGTAGTCCTCTCGCGTTGTCTTGTTCGTGGTGCCGACCTCGGCGAGCGTGGCCCCGCTGCGCGCGAGGATCGACGGCACGCGGAAGTCGCCGCCGATCGCCACCAGCTCGCCGCGCGACACGGCGACCGGACGCCCGTTGGCGACGGTGTCGAAGGCCAGCAGCAAGGCCGCGGCGGTGTTCGTGGTCAACGCCGCATCGAGGTCCTCGCGATCGGGGGCGAAGAGCTCGAGCACCAGCGGCACCACGTGGTCTCCCCGCCGGCCTCGTCGCCCGGACTCGGGTTCGTATTCGAGCGTGCAATAGCCGGCGGCCTCGCGCACGGCCTGCAGAGCAGCTTCGGCCAGCGGCGCGCGGCCCAGGTTCGTATGCAGGAGCACTCCGGTCGCGTTCACCACGCGGCGGGGTCCGGCTGGCCCGCGCAGACCGAGCTCGCGCGCGGCCGAGTCGACCAGGGCGGCTTCGTCCGGCAGCGCGCCGCGCCTCAGGAGATCGCAGGCGCGGCGGAGGGCGGCCTTCGTCCGTGTGCGGCCGAATCGGACGGCCAGCGCGCGCACGGCCTCGTTCCCCAGAAGAGCCTCCATCGACGGGGGGCGGCGGACGGGGCGGGTCATCCTCGGTAGAATGCACCACAGAACGATGGCGGCCACGATCGATGGCGAGCTCAACGAGCTCGATCGCAACCTGACGACCGTGCGTATCGAATACGAGCGCTTCTTTGCCGGCGATCTCAAGCAGCCCCCCCTCGTCTCACGCCGCCGCGTCGAGGAGACGCTCAAGAGGCTCGGCAACGGCGAGGTGGACAAACCCGCCGAACGTTTCCGCCTGCAGGCGCTCCAGAGCCGGTTCAACGCCATGCGCGAGCTCTGGGAGAAGAGGCTCGTGGCGCGGGAGGAAGGGCGGCCCACGCTCGGAGGGCGAAGGCCCTCGCCGCTGGTCGCCCCGCCCCCCTCGGAACCAGCTCATCAGGCTTCCTCCGACGCCTCGTCGCCGGGCTCCGTAGAAACCAGACGACGGGTCAACTTCGCGCCTCTGTTCGAGAGGTACGTCGCGGCGCGTGAGAACCTGGGAGAAGACGTCTCCAAGATCCGCTATGAGAAATTCGAGGAGCTCGTGAGAAAACAAGCCGAGGAGATCAAGCGGCGCACGGGCTCGGTCCGGCTCGCCTTCGAGGTACAAACCATCGACGGGAAGGTTCGTCTGATCGGCCGCCCTGCCGTCCCGAAAGGAACCCCATGACCCTGCCGCGAATTTTTTCGATGCCGCGCCTCCTGGCTGGCCTCGTCTTGGCCTCCCTGTCGATCGGGGCGCTCCCCGCCGGGGCCCGCGACGTGTACCGGAATTTTCTCGATCCGGGCATCCCGCAGCATCGCGCCATCCTCGACACGCTCGAACGCCTCAAGACCAACCCGAAGGATCCGGCGCTGCACAACGATCTCGGCTGCCTCATCGCGCGCGACGGTTTCTGGCGCGACGCCCTTCGCGAGTTCGACACGGCGGCCAGCCTCGACAAGAAGGATGCTCATCCGCTCTTCAACGCCGGTCTCGTGCACGCCTACAAGGGCGAGTGGGGAGGCGCGCGCCGGAGCTTTGCTGCCGCCACACGCCGCGATCCCGGAAACTGGACCGCGTGGTGGATGCTCGGTTACGCGAACGAGCGCCTCGGCGAGACCGAAGCGGCCGTCGACGCGTACAAAGTGTCTGTCCGCTTCGATACGTCGCTGTTCGATGTGGCCCGCAACTCCTTCGCGGCAGACACCCAGCTGAAGGCGCGTGTCCTTCTCGAGACCTATTCCAAACGGCGGATCCGCACGGCCATGCCCGAGCGCGAGCAGTTCGACGATCCAGACCGCATCTCCTCGTTCTTCCAGCGCGGACGCGTCACCGTCACGTCCGTCGCGGCGGCGCCAGCGCCCCCGGTCGAGGAGCCGGTGCAGACGCGCTCGGGACCCGTCGTGTCGGCCGCCCCGCCCAGCACGACCGGAGGCGCCTCCTCCACGCCCACGAAGTCGGGTCCTCCCACATTCCAGCGCCCCAGCCGCGTGCCGCGCAACGTGCCGCCGCCGGAGACGCAGGAGACACTGCCGCCCATCCCGGGAATTCCCGTGGAGGAGAAACCCGTCCCGCCCCAGCCCGCGCCCGGAACGAAGAAGCCCCCGCAGCCCGGTCCCGGCGGGATGACCGACGACTGACGAAATTCATCGCCGCCGATCAGGAGATTTTCCAGCGGGGGACGTAGAGCGTCGGAGAGCCGACTCCGCCTCCCGCGCCCGCCACGAACTTGAGGTCGTCGCCGAGCGCGGCGACTCCGCGCAGCAGCTCCGAGAGCCGGCCGGAGATGCCGCACTCCGAGATCCGTTCCGCGACCCGACCCTTCTCCACGGTGTAACCCGCGACCAGGAGTCGGAACTTGTCCGCGGCCAGATCGACCTCGGGACGCTCGAGCAGGACGGCGGCATAGAACCCCTTCGAGACGCTGGCCAGCAAGTCGAGCGGCGATACGCCCGGTGACGGGTCGATGTAGAAGTTGGTGACTCCGATGCGCGGAGGATCCGACCAGGTGAGCCGGACGGCGTTTCCCGAGAGCGGGCCGTCCATGCGCGACGCGGTTTCCACATCGGTGAGGCGGCCCGCGAGGCGTCCCGCCTCGACGAGAACGGTGCGCCGCTTCGGAGTTCCCTCGGCATCGCGGACCGTGCGGATCGGACCGCCCGGCGCGGACGCGTCGTCGATGAGGGAGAGCACCGGTGCGGCGAAGGGATCGCGCCCTTCGCGGGTGCGGGCCTGCAACAGAGCGTCGTGCTGATCTCCGAAGAACAGCGGGGCCAGCCGTCCGACGACGTGCGCGGCCACATGCGAGTCGAGCAGCAGGTCCATGCGGCCGGGAGTCAGCGCGCGGCCCG
>JBDSFL010000402.1:0-2674 GCA_039919545.1 Thermoanaerobaculia bacterium
CTCGACGGCGAAGGCATCCTGCTGCTCACGCGAGATGCCGAGCCGGCGGGCGATGTTGTCCGAGGTCTGGGCCATGTACAGCCCCGTATACGAATCCAGCAGCGCTGCCATCAGGGAGTCTTCGAGCTTCCCCTGCCCGAGCCGGAACCCGCTGCGCGCGCCACGAATCACGTGCGGCGCCTGCGACATGTTCTCGGTGCCGCCGGCGAGCACGGTCTTCGCTTCGCCCAGCTGGATGCGCTGCTTGGCCTGAACGATGGCCTCGAAGCCCGAGCCGCAGAGCCGGTTCACGGTGAGGGCGGGGCGATCCGTCGGGACGCCGACCTTGAGGCCGACATGGCGCGCGAGGTAGATGGCATCCGCCGCCGTCTGCATCACGTTACCGAGGATCACGTGATCGATCTCGGCCGGCTCGAAGCCGGAACGCTTCAGCGCCTCGCGCGAGGCGGCCACGGAGAGCTCCGTCGCCGAGACGTCCGAGAAGACGCCGTTGTACTCGGCCATCGGGGTCCGCGCCCCGTCGGCGATGACGATGGATTCACTCGTTGACATGCTGAGCTCCGAGCCATTCACGACGTGTTCGTCGAGCGGCGGGCGAGTCTAGCAGCCAGCTGGCCGAGGCGCCCTGATGCAGGCTGGAGTCAGATCTCGGCGGCCGCCCGGTGGAACCGGGAGCGGAAATCCTTGATGTCTACGCTGCGCGCATCCGGGTGGAGCCGGTTCGTGAGCAGGACGAAGACCCTCTTCCGTTCCGGATCCACGAAGATCGACGAGCCCGTGAAGCCGGTGTGCCCGAACGATTCCGGCGAGAGCGCCTCGGCCGCCGATTCCGGCGAGGACGCGAGCTCCCAGCCCAGGCCGCGCGCCTCCGCGAGCCCTTCCGTCGCGAGCCGGGTGGCGTCGGCGATGCTGGTCTCCGAAAGCAGCCGCGGATTCCGAACGAGCCACGCGCGGCCCAGCTCGGCCACCGCCGCCGCCGTGCCGAAGAGGCCGGCGTTGAGCGAGACTCCCCCGGCCCGATGGTAGGCATTGCCGTCGTTGGCCTCGCCGTTCACGAATCCGCTCCGGAAGCCGTGGTAGCGCAGATGGCGTTCCGCGACCATCTTCCGCTCGGTCGCGTCGTCGCGCTCGCCTCCCGCGGCGCGCGAGAGGTCCTTGGCCTGCGGGAAGAAGATCAGATCGTCGGCGAGGCCCAGCGGCGCGGTCACCCGGTCGCGGAGCTGCAAGTCCAGCTCCGCGCCTCCCACCCGCTCCACCACCTCGGCGAGCAGGAGAAAACCGAGGCAGGAGTAATGGACCTCGCGGCCGGGCGCGGCGATGCTGTCGAGGTCCGCGAGGGTTCTGCGATAGGCGCCTCGCCCCTCGCCCCCCACGTAGCAGGGATACCAGGCCTGCAGACCCCCAGTGTGGGTGAGCAGATGCCGCAGCGTCACCCCGCTGAACTTCATCTTCTTGAAGAGGTCGTGGAACCGCGAGAGGGGATCGTCGAGAATCAGCGAGCGATCCTGCGCGAGGGCCATCAGGAGCGCGGTGCCGGCGAGCGGCTTCGTGAGAGAGGCGAGATCCCACAGGGTGTCGGGCAGCACCGCCCGGCGCTCCTCGGGCGGGTGCGTCCGCGCTTCCCCGATGTCCCACTGGACGAGCGGCCCCGACTCGCCAGACACCACGGCCGCCGCACCCGGGAAGAAGCCGCGGTCCACCCCTTCCTCGAGCAGGCTCCGGACGGCGTCCGGGCCGCTCACGGAGCGCGCTTCTTGGGAGCGGGGACGCGGCGCACGCGAGGCGCGCCCCCGGCGGCCGGCAGCACGCTGTCGATCTGGTCCTGCATCGCGTCGAGGCGGGCACGGTACGGCGCGAGGATCTGCAGGTTCGCGCGCACGGTGTCCGGTTCCACCTCGCGCGCCTCCCGCCGGGTGCGCGCCGCTTCGGCCTCGAAGTTCACGATCTGCTCGGCGAGGAGAGTCTTCGAGCCCTCGTCCGGGGCCTTGGCGCGCGATGCCTTGAGATCGGCGATCGTTCGCTCGAGCATGCCGAGCACGTCCGCGTTCATCCGTGCGGTCATGCGGGCCGCCTCGGCCTCGAGCACACGCTCCTTCACCCAGAGGTACTCCTCCACGCTCGCCTTCATCGCACGGGCGGAGGCAATGTCCGGGGCCACGCCGTCCACCGCATCGCCGAGCCCTCTGGCCCGCTCGGGAAAAGTCGCGGGGGTGCCGGTCTTTCCCGGCACCGGTGCCGGGGCCGGCGCGATGCTCGCCCAGACCTTCAGGTAGAGCTCGATCTGCGCGGGGGTGAGCCGCCCGTCCGCCGGAGGCCGATTGGCTTCGCGGACCGGTTCGGCTCGCACGACCGGCGTCCCGATCGCCTCCGGATCCCGGGCTCGTTTCGCGGACGGACCGCGGCATCCCTGAATCGTGAAGGCGACGAGCGCGGCGCAGGCCAGATGACGAGTCGAAAGTCCCACGTGGCCAGGATGATAGCCGAGCGCGTGGTACGCTTTTCTCAGCTGCATGCTCACGCAGGTCGGTAAATACCAGATCCTCGAGAAGATCGGCGTCGGCGGCTTCGGCTCCGTCTACAAGGGGCGGGATCCGTTCATCAAGCGCGCCGTGGCGATCAAGACGTGCCAGAGCGACGAGGACGAGATCAAGAAGCGGTTTTTCCGTGAGGCGGA
>JBDSFL010000410.1:0-11967 GCA_039919545.1 Thermoanaerobaculia bacterium
GCGAGGCGGAAGGGCCGTCCCCCCTGGGCCGCGCCGTCCACCTCCTCCAGCGCCTCGGCACCCGAGGCGGCGGTCGTCACCTCGCAGGAGAGGGTCTGCAGCATCGTGGCGAGCGCCAGCCGGGCGCTTGCATGGTCGTCGACCACGATCACCGAGAGGTGGCGAAGCTGGTCGGCGAGCGAGCGCGGGCCCGCCGTGCCGGAAGCCAGCTCGAACGGCATCGTGAACGTGAACGTGCTGCCGGTGCCGGCGACGCTCTCGACCAGGAGGTCTCCGCCCATCAGCCGCACGAGCCGCCGGCAGATGGCCAGGCCCAGCCCGGCGCCGCCGTACCGCCTCGTGGAGGAAGCGTCCACCTGCGTGAACGGCTCGAAGAGCCCGGCGAGAAATTCGGTCGGGATTCCGATGCCGGTGTCACGCACGGCGAAAGAAAGGAGCGCCCGGTCCCGCTTCAGCTCCACCGTCTCGATGCTCACGACGATCTCGCCGCTGTCGGTGAACTTCGTCGCGTTCCCCAGAAGGTTGAGCAGCACCTGCTTGAGGCGCACGGGGTCGCCGCGCAGCTGGCGCGGCACATCGGGGCCCGGTGAGAAGAGCACCTCCAGCCCCTTCTGCCCGGCCCGCGCACCCGCCACGTCGGCCAGCTCGGCCAGCAGCTCGTCGAGGTCGAACTCCTGCCGCTCCACGGTCAGCTTGCCCGCCTCGATGCGCGAGAGGTCGAGGATGTCCTCGATGATCTCCACGAGATGCCGGCTCGAGGAGCGGATCTTCTCCAGGTGATCCCGCTGCCGCGGCGACGTCGCCACCTTGAGCGCCAGCCCCGTCATGCCCAGGATCGCGTTCAGCGGCGTCCTGATCTCGTGGCTCATGTTGGCGAGGAACTGGCTCTTGGCCTGGTTGGCTCCCTCGGCCTGCTCCTTGGCGTGCCTCAGCTCCTCTTCGAAGAGCCGCTGCGCGGTCACGTCGCGCGCGATGCCGTCGTAGGCCACCACGCGACCCGTCTCGTCGCGCACTTCCACTTCGGACAGCTCGATGTGGTGGCGCGTCTCGCGGTCGTCCGTCAGCTCCACCTCGAACGTGCGCTCTCCGTGCGCGGCGCGCGAGGTGCCGGCCGCGGAGGTGAGCGCCCGGGCGAAGCGGTCGATGAAGACGAGGGGCGCGTAGCCCAGCAGGCGCTCCACGGAGTCGCTCACCGCCGTGAGCAGGCCGCCCGGATCCTTCCGATAGACGAAGTAGTTACTCAGGCTTTCGAGCAGGCGCTCGTACCTCTGCTCCTGGCGCGAAAGCTCGCGCTCGGCGCGATCGCGGTCCAGCTTCTGGCTCTGAAGGGTGCGCAGCAGCACCAGGAGAATGAGCCAGAGCACCGCGAGCAGGCCCTCCACC
The DNA here is from genome assembly GCA_039919545.1 of Thermoanaerobaculia bacterium. Taxonomy (GTDB): domain Bacteria; phylum Acidobacteriota; class Thermoanaerobaculia; order UBA5066; family UBA5066; genus JBDSFL01. The sequence goes on from JBDSFL010000410.1 coordinate 1,384, forward strand.
GCCAGGGTCACGCGCGATAGCTCGCGGCGTACGTTGCGGCTCAGCTCCTGGTGCGCGCGATCGCTCACGCGGAACTGGGCGACGGCCAGCAGCTCGTCGGTGCGCGGGTCGTAGATGGCCACGCGGGCCGGGAAGCCCCCCGCGCCGCCGTTGCTCTTCTTCAGGTCGAGCGAGCCCTTCGGCTCCTTCACCGCGTCGTAGTCGACCTGCAGCTCGACGCTGTTGAAGTACGGCGTGGAGCTTTCGGCATCGCGCAGGAGCAGCAGCTCGTCGAGGGCCCCCGAGAGCGCGCGTAAACGCTCGCCGCCCGGCGCCGCCCGCAGCGCGTTGGCGATCACGTTCGCCTGCGAGCGCGCCAGTAGCTCGGCGTTGGCGAGGGCCTCCTGCTTCAGCCGCGGCTCGAGCGTTCGCGAGCGATAGAAGACCATGAGCCCCGCCAGCGACAGGCCCAGCACCACGAAGATGGCCGTGACCGCGACGAGCGTGGCCTTGGCTCCGTCGGCAAGCGGGCGGCCCGGGAGCGGGCCCGGCTTCGAGGTCGGCTGCGAGCTCGGCTTCGAATTCATCGATACACCTTGGAGACGTCGAGAAAGATCTTTTTCAGCGAGATGTGCGATGCGGTGAGCGTGGCCTGGTTCAGATAGGGCCTCACCTGCGCCTCCACCGAGAGCCCGCCCAGAACGCCCTTCTCCACGTGTCCCTCGAAGGGCGAGTAGACGATGACGTGGTTGGCCACGCCGAACTGGATGATGTCGCGCAGCGCGGCGCCGCTGGGAGGCTGCGCGACGAAGATGCCGGCGGGAACGCGGTGCTCGTACGCGGCGAAGCGCGGGTCGACGCTCGCCTCCGCGATCACGGGCAGGCCCCGGATCGTCTCCGTCGCACCGCTCTTTCCGAACAGCTTCGCCAGCTCGTCCGCTCGCCTGCGGTCGTCGGTATGGAAGAAGACGATCAGGAGCCTTCGCTCGTCCACCACCTTCTTCTCGAGCTCGAGGTCGGCCGACAGAAGCGCACGAAAAAGCTTCAGCGCGGGCTCCATGCGGCGGTCCTGCTGCGCATCGGCCAGCAGCGGGGCCGGGGCGTACAGGGCGAGCGCGGCGCAGGCGACCAGGGTGAGCGCGCCGGCCGCGAAGGGACCCGGGACGCGCGGCATCCGCTCAGCCATCACGTCTCATGCGTCTCATGCGTCTCATGCGCGCGCCCGTTCCACGCCCGCGGGCGGCAGCCATCGCGACAGCAGGTCGGCGAGTGCCTCGGGCTCCACGGGCTTGGCGAGGTAGCCGTCCATTCCCGTTTCGGCGAAGCGCGCGCTTTCTCCGTCGAACAGCTCGGCCGTCATGGCGATCAGCGGCAGGTTCTTCGTGTCGGCGAGCGCCCTGATACGGCGCGCCGTCTCGATGCCGCTCATCTCGGGCATCTGCAGGTCCATGAGCACGAGATCGAAGCTGACGCTCTCGAGCAGCGCGAGAGCCTCGCCTCCGCTCGAGGCGGTGATCACGTCGAGGCCGTGGGTCTGCAGCAGCTCCTGGCCCACCTGCCGGCAGATCCAGTCGTCGTCGACCAGAAGCACGCGCCGTGCGATCGGGCCTGGGGCCGCATGCGCGGCTGCGGCCGGCCCCGATGCTGCGGGGCCCTGCCCCGCGTTCGCCGGGTCCCCCTCGTAGACGTAGCTCACGCCGAGGTACTCGCGCAGCTTGGCGAAAACGGTGGCCTCGCGGAAGGGCTTTGCCACGAAGTCGTCGCAGCCCGCCGCCAGGATCTCGCCGCGCTCGTGGTCGAGCACGCTGGCCGAGAGCGCGATGATGGCCACGCGATCACGCCCGCCGCTCGGCCCGCTCTCGGCCGTGCGGATGCGCCGCGTCACCTCGAGCCCATCGGTGCCGGGCATCCGCTTGTCCATCCAGATCAGGTGCGGCGCCCAGCGATGCCAGATCGACAGAGCCTCGTCTCCATCCGCGGCCTCCATCACCTCGAAGCCCACCGAGTGCAGCAGCCGTGACAGCACGGTGCGATTCAGCGCCACGTCGTCCACCACCAGCACGCGCATGCTGGGCTGCCCCGGTGTGAGCGAGAGCACGCGGCGGCGGTCCTGCGCGGCGACGGTGTCGCCCGTGGCCTCCGGCAGGTTCACATCGACACGAAAGCAGCTGCCTTTTCCGGGCACGCTCGTGAGCGTGATGTCGCCCCCCATCAGGCGCGCGAGATCGCGCGAGAGGGCGAGCCCGAGGCCGGTCCCTTCTTTCGTGCGGCGTCCCGCCTCGGTCTGCACGAAGGGCTCGAACAGGCCCGTCAGCTCGTCGGCCGAGATGCCGGGGCCCGTGTCCTCCACCTCGAAGTGCGCGCGGCCCGCGTGCCAGCTCACGCGCAGCGTGACGAAGCCCCGCTCGGTGAACTTCACCGCGTTGCTCAGGAGATTGATGAGGATCTGCCGCAGGCGTCTCTCGTCGCCGCGCACCGCGCGCGGCATTCCGCTCTCGAGCAGCTCGCAGGAGAGGTGCAGATCCTTCGCGTTGGCGCGCAGGCGGAGCAGGTCTTCCACGTCACGCACCATCGCGCGGAGGTCGAAAACGGATTCCTCCATGGTCACGCGCCCCGCCTCGATCTTCGAGAGCGAGAGCACGTCGTTGATGAGGCCGAGCAGATGCTCGCCGCTCTTCACGATGATGGAGAGCCCCTGCCGGTCCTCGGCGTCGCGCCCGGGGCGCCGCGCCAGGAGCTGGGCGAAGCCGAGCACGCCGTTCAAGGGCGTGCGCAGCTCGTGGCTCATGTTGGCCAGGAATGCGCTCTTGGCGCGGCTCGCGGCCAGCGCGCGCTGCTCGGAATCCTGCAGCAGCTCCACCTTCTCGGCCAGCTGCGCCGTGCGTTCGCGCACGGTCACCTCCAGATTCGCCGCATGCCCGCGCAGCGCGCGCACGCGCAGCCACACGATGCCGCCGCATACCGCGAGGAACAGCGCGATCAGCCCGGCGCGCGCCAGCAGCGTCTCGTGCCAGAAGCGGGCGACCGAAACCTCCAGCCGCAGCGGCTCGGTCCACGCGGAGGTGCCTTCCACGCGCGCCGCCACCTCCACGATCCACGTCCCCGGGCCGAGGTTCTCGATGCTGAGGTGATCGTCCGGCATGGGCTCGGACCACGATTCGTGCAGGCGCGGCACGCGGGTGCGGAACTGCACCGGGCGCGGGTCGAGCCAGGGGGCGGACCATCGCAGATGAAGGGCGCGCTCGCTGGCAGCCACGCGCGCGATGCCGTCGCTCCCGCGCGCCGGGATCGTGCGCCAGAAGAGCTTCAGAGGAGGAAGCGCGAGGGGCAAAACGCTCGGGTCGAAGTGCGCCATGCCGCCCATCGTCCCCACGTAGACCGATCCGTCGTCCTCCACCAGCAGCCCGTTGAGGTTGCACTCTTCCTGCAACAGGCCTGCGCGCGAATCCCAGACGGTGAAGCGTCCGTCTGCATAGCGCCCCACGCCTCCGGAACCGCCGGCCCACACCGCGCCGTCCAGGCCGCGGGCCAGCGAGTAGACCGTCTGTCCCGGAACGCCGTCCGCTTCGGTCATGCGTCGCCACACGCCGCGGCGCCGCACCGCGATGCCCCCCGTCCCCGCCGCCCAAACCTCGTCGGCCGAGACCTCGAGCAGCGCGTTCACGGAGGCGGGTAGCTCGGTCTGCCGCTTGTTCGTGAGCCTTTCCGGCGGCGCGGGGTCGTGGAAGATGCTGATTCCGCGCAGGGTGGCCACCCACAGCTCGCCGCTTTGCAGCCATGCCATGCCGCGCACGTGCGGGTCGTCGAGCGCGGCGTTGATCTTCTCGTCCGCGCGCCATTCGCCGCCGTCGCGAACGAAGACGCCGTTCGTGGACGTGGCCGCGTACCAGAGCCCCTGCGGGCTCTTGAAGAGCCCCATGACGAAACCGCCCGGCAACGTCAGCGTGCGATGAAATTCCTTTCCCGGCCGGGACTCGAAGATTCCGAACCGAGTGCCGGCGAGGAGCACTCCCGGCTCGGCCTCGGCGACGGCTCGCACGTCCTCGCTCACACCTTGCTCCCGGCCGTAATGGTCGTGCCCTCCGTCGCGCAGCCTCAGCACGCCATTCTGGAAAACGCCGGCGAGCATCGTGTGGGGCGCCAGGCCCCGGCTCAGTCCGAAACCGGAGAAGAGCTGCCGTGCGGGTCCCGTGGGGTCGACCGTGGTGCGATGCGACCACGCCTCGCCGATCCATTGCGCCAGCCCGATGGCGTTCAGGCCGAACCAGACGCTCCCTTCGCGGTCGGCCATCACCGACATCACGCCGGCCTCGAAGGGGCCGTTCACCGCATTCCAGGTTTTCCACGGCGTCTGGGCGTTTCCGAACACGAGCCCGCCGCCATACGAGCCCGCCCAGATGCGCCCCCGCCGATCCTCGGTGAGACATCGAAAAGCGCCCCGCGGCCAGGAGGCGAAGTCGGCCTGATGCCAGCCCGTGTCGACGCCGCGCAGCGTCCAGTGCACCGTGCCAGCCGCCGTCGCCACCCACGCACGCCCGTCGCGCGAAACCAGCATCGCGCCGGGGCGTGACGGCAGGGGAGCGCCCGGCACGGTCTCGGCCAGGCCGTCCTTCAGGCGCACCGCGCCGTCGTTCGTGGCGACCCACATCGCACCGTCCGGTGCCGCGGCCAATGCGATGGCCGGCACGCTCAGCTCCGTGCGGCGGTGCCACGTGGCCGTGCCGTCCAGCAACCAGAGCGTGCCGTCGGCATCCGCCATGAAGAGCTCGCCGCCCGGCGATTCCGCGATCGAGGCGACGGCGCGGCCCGTTGGAACGAGGCGCCACGTCGCGCCGTCGAAGAGGTGGACGCCGGCGGGAGAGCCCACTGCGATGCCGCCGATCTTGCGCGCGACGATTCCCGTGATCATGCCGCGCGCGGGAGCGGCCGCGACCGGCTTCACGGGCGTGATCGTCTTGCCGTCGAAGCTGGCGAGGCCGTCGAGCGTGCCGATCCAGAGGAGCCCTTCGTTGTCCTGCGCGAGGGCCACGACGGAGGATTGCGGCAGCCCGCGATGATTCGCCTTGCTGAAGATCCGGAACGAGCGCGTGGGCGTCCACTCCTCGGCGCGTGCGGATGACGGCCCGAGGGTCAGTGCGATCGAGAGGCCGCACAGCATTCCGGCGACGCGCCGGTGGAGGCTGGAGACGGGCCGCAAGGCTCTCGTGAACGGCATACTGATGGTTCCAGGCTGCGCGGGAAGCTTACCGTAACCAAGCGGCTTCCCGCCGAACGGGAGCGGCCGAATCGCTCGCTCGAGGCGCAGCCGCGGGAGAGGCCTTCCGCATGCGATCGGGTCGGCTCGCGAGCGTTCCCTGGATGAATCTTTTTGCATCACTGCCGCGTATCTCAGCGGTGAAGATCAATCCTCTCCTCGCGGCGAGCGCCCTCGTTTACGCCCTGGCCGGCATCACCCTCACGTTCGCCCCGCAAGAAGTCACCAGCGCGCTGGGCGGCGCTGCCACGGCCATCGGCTCATGGTTCGCGCAGCTGCTCGGGGCGTCCCTCCTCGGTCTCGGCTCGATGAACTGGGTGCAGCGCTACGCCACCGTCGGCGGCGTCCTGGGCCGCCCCGTGCTCCTCATGAACCTGCTCTTTCTCATCGTGGCGTTTTTCGCGAGCGTGGACGCCGCGCGGCACCACACGGCGCCGGGCGCCCTCGCCGCGGCGGTGGTGCTGGGCGCGCTGCTGATTCCGTTCGGTTACCGCTTCTTCGCGAAGCCTCCCTGCGCGACGTAGGAGGGGGTCAGGTCCTCATTTTCCATTATAGCTAGCCAGGTTGTCACGGCGGGGACGGGGACGAGGGCGCGAGCCGGTTTCCCAGGCACGACTCCCCGTTTGGGCGCTGCGGACTCGCACTGCTGGAGTAGAGTGATCGTAAGGATCCTGAGACAGGAGACAGCATGCGTCTTTCAGTGCAAGCCGTTCGGACGGTCATTGCCCCGGATCGTCGTGAGCCATTCCGGACGGAAGCGTCTCCGCTACTCATCGTCCTCTTCTTGTTCGTATTTGGGGCATTGAGCGCCAAGGCTCAATCTCCGGGTGCGACGGTCCTCGTCCCGGAATTCACCGTCTCCTACGATGGCGGCACGACCATCGGAACGTCGATCGATACCGAGATCTCGCTTCAAAACACCTCGGGCGAAAACATCATCGTCAAGCTCGAGATGTGGTCGCGCCGGGGAGGGGCTGTCTACGGACCGAGTCTTCCTCTCAGGCCTTTCGAAACGCTGACGTTTCTGATGTCTCGAATCATGCAGGCCGATTGGAACGTGAACGCTGCGGTCCAGTCTGGCAGCGACTTCTGCACGAACCCCGCGTGGTATCGATTCGCGAATCCCAACGCCGGGGACCGGTCTATCTCCACTGGGCTCTATCCAAATCCAGCGCTCTCCCAGAGCCAGATCGTCACAATTTGGGATTCCCTCGATTCCAGTTCTGTGAGCGATCGTGCCTGCGGTGTGGTCGCAACGACACCCTATGTATCTCCGTTCCGCGGCTCCCTGACCATCGACGTCGTGAACTTCTGCACCCGGGATTTTTCGGACGGTCCGAATTACTACACGAACGATGCCATTGCGACGGTGAGACCCGGTTCCACATCGAATGTTCTCCTGGCCACCGCACGACTCATCCGGCCAGCCGGAAACACGCCCCTGCCCGTCGTGATCCCGGCGTTCAGCCCTTCGCTGAACTGGACCTTTGATGCGACTTTCTACGACGTCTACTCGAGCTCCGAGAACTTCAACGTTGGCTCGACGGCGCCGGCAGGCTACAGGTTTTCAGGGGACGGCCGTGTACCGCTCCCCGGCAAAAAGCACAGTGCGTACCTGCTCGCGGACTCGAGCGCTGGTGCGTCTGGATCGCAGGTCACCTTCAAGGCTCTGCTGTTCCCGGGCGAAAAATCTGTTTCGACGAATGCTTGTAACGACCCCTTCGGTTGCTCCTTGAACCTGTCGGCGACGATCGTCGGAGGAGCGGGAGGGGGGACGAACGCGCCGTACGACTTTGGAAACATGGCGGTGGACGTCTTCAACGGTGATGCTTCTTGGACAGTCGTCCTTCCGGACTTTCAGGGCAATCTGAACTTTCAAACCAGAGTCGTCGGAGGCTGCACTGTCTGTCCGAGCTGCGTGTCGAACTCAATTCTGTATTCTGTCGCGCCGCCGAGCTGCACGGTTTCCTGTACTGCGACCGTACCCGCGACGGCTACCATCAACCAGGTCGTCTCCTTTCAGGGGAGCGCAAACCCCTCGAGCGGGTGCACCGTCAGCCCCACGTTCAAGTGGACATTCGGCGACGGAGCGAGCGCCTTCCAGCAGAACACGAATCATGTCTACACTTCTCTCGGCTCCTTCAATTGGACTCTGACCGCGACGTCCGGCACCAGTAGCTGCGTGAAATCCGGGACGATCGCCGTTTCGAACGCGCCGTCCGGCTGCGCGACGCCGGGCAAGCCGACGCTTTCGAGCGCGGTCGCGAGTCTCGTCTCCGGCCAGTCGCTCTCCGTATCCTGGACCGCCGCTTCGGGTCTGGCAGCCGGCGGAAGCTACATCGTGGAGTCTTCGACGAACTCGTTTGCGACGGTGCGCGACGTCTTCTCGACGACGTCGACCACGGCCGTGATTCCGACGACTGTCGCCGCGACCGATTCCGTGCTTTCGTTGCGGGTGCGCGCGATCCAGGATTGCCTCACCGAGGGAGCGCGATCGAACGTCATCGCGGTGACGATCCGCGCATCGGCCGCGAAATTCGTCTTCACCAAGAGCGGACCCTCCCTGACGGCGTTCCAGAACGGGACGCCCCCCTCGGATACGGTCCGGCTGCGAAATGTGGGCGGTATCTCCGGAACGGCGACGCTTTCGACGGCGGCCACTTTCTTCACGATCACCCCATCGAGTCTCTCCATCGGCCCCGGAGCGGAGGCGTCCGTCACGGTGAAGCCGACGCAGCAGGCGCTGACCACCCTCGGCCGGTCATCGGGTCTGCTCGTCGTATCCGGCGCAGGCGCTCAGATCTCCACCCCCGTCTCGCTCTCCGTCGTGCCTCCCGCGGGATCCGGGACGGGGGCCAAGGCGAGGGCGACGGTCGGGTCGCTGACGTTTCAGGCCCCGGCAGGCCAGAACCCTCCTTCGCAGAACCTCACGATCGACGTCACGGGCGGACAAGGTTCACCCGTGTATCTCGTCTCGGTCATCGGGCCGGGCGGCAGCTGGCTCAACCTGTCCAACGCGCTCTCGAACGCGGTCCCGGCATCGGGGCCGCTCACTCTCGCGGTGAGCGTCGATCGTTCGAAGCGGGTCGCTTCGGACGGCGTGCCTCCCCTGCGGACGATTCTTCGGCTCACGCCCGTGGGTGGAGATGCGAACACGGATGCCGCAATCGTCGAGATCCTCGACATCGAGTTTCCTCCGATCGTCGTCGGACCGGTCGGACGGACGTCGCCATCGAGCGCCTCGTTCCTCGTCCCGGTCGCGGTCAAGCAATCCGGTTCCACGGGGGCGGTCTTCACGTCGGACGGATGGCTTCGAAATCAAGGATCCTCGACCCTTTCGGCGGACCTCTTCTTCACGCCGCAGGACGCCGACGGAATTTCCGGATCGACCGTTCGGAAGGCGACGCTCTCGCTGCCACCGTCCAACACCTACCGACTCTCCGATCTGATCGCCAACGTCTTCGGAACGAAGGACGTCAGCGGCCAGGTCGAGGTGCGCTCCGCCGATGCGCAGTCTCTTTCTCTTCGCACGAACGTCGATTCCGTGATCGGGGGAGACCCGGCCTCGCGATTCAGCACGGAAATCCCGACGATCTCTTCGGGATCCGGGGTGGGTATCGGCGATCCGGAGCTGGTGCTCCCTGGAATCGATGACGATGCGACCTACCGTGCAAACGTGATCCTCGTCGAGACCACGGGGTTCCCCGCGACAGCCCTCGTCACCGTCAACGGCCCGGGAGGCGAGATCATCGGAACGAAGAGCAAGAACCTGCCGGCGTACGGAAAGGTCCAGATCGATCGAATCGTGAACGCCGTCTCACCAGGGGCAAGCCTCTCGAGCGGTTGGGCCAGCATCGCGGTGACGGCAGGGTCTGGAAAGGTGTCGGCGATCGCCACCGTCATCGACAACCGGTCGGGAACCTTCAGCGCGATTCTCGCGAAGCGGGCGAGGACATCGGTCGTTCCCGGTCCGGGCGGCCTGCCGCTGCTGGCGGCCTCCCGAGCGAAGCTCGCCGGCACTCCCTCGCCGTATGTGATCCCGGCGGTCGCGAGACTCGCCGGGGCCGCGAGGTACACCACGCGACTCTCCATCGTGAATCCGACCGGCGGTCGGGCGAATCTCCAGCTCACCTACCGCTACATCGACGTCGACGATGGCAATGTTCGAAAGACGACGCCCCCGAAGGCGGTCGTTCTCGAGGGCCGAACCTGTCTTCCCGGCTCGTTGGGCAACGACGCCATCGCCAGTCTCTTCCGGATCACGAGCCAGAGCTACGGATCCATTCTCGTCGAGGGTGATGCCAACCTCATTCAAGCGACGGCCTCGGTCGAGGCTCAGGCCCTGAACAGCCCCACCAGCGCGCCAAAAGCGGCCCAGGTCAACGGACGGTTTCTGGACGAACCCGATGTGATCGCGGTCGATCAGGTGGAGCGCGGGTTCGAAGGGATCGAAAAGAGCGATCAATTCCGCACGAACGTCATCCTTCTCGAGGTCGACGGGCAGCCTTGCTCGGTCCTCCTTCGTCTCTATTCGAAGACGGGGGAGCCCTTGAAGGAGAGGACCTTCTTCCTGGAAGGCGGACGCTATCTCCAGATCAACGATGTCTTCGGCGAGCCGAACGGCGTGGGCCTGGGCGATGGACCCTTCTCCGACGTGTCGGTGACGGCGAAGGTCGTCTCAGGGGCGGGTCGTGTCATCGCGCTCGCCACCGTCGTGAACAACGTCTCCAGCAGCCCGACGATCCACGTGCTCTCGACTCCCGGGCCGCCTGACACGTTCAAGACGGGATTCTAGGAGCCTGTCCGAGTCAACCCGGGAATCGCATTCCGGACGCCGCGGGGTCGATTGCAAGTCGGCGCGACGACCCCCGCCCCGCCTGTACCACAGAGCACATCCGGCCTTTGAGGTGCTACCGGGTCAGTTCGAAGGATCCCGAGATGGGGTTGCAGCAGCCGGTTCCCGTCGCGCCTCCGGAGAAGGTTCCGCTGATGTTGGACGAGCGCACCGTGGCGGTTCCCGTGGCCGAGCCCGAGCAGGGCGTGCTGAACGTGAGGGTGAAGGTCGCGAAGCCGCCGTCGATCTCCCCCTCGACCGTGCCCCCGCCGAAGCCAGGAATCAAGGCGGTGAAGCGGCAGCGCACCTGCGTCACGAGGACCGGTCCCGAGCCCGATCCTCCGCAGGAGTTTCGGTAGGTGCCGTCGTAGGCCCCGGCGATGTTGATGCAGGCGGGCTCGGTCGGCGATTGCCGGCCGACCCCACAGGCGGCGACCGCGAAGACGAAGGCGGAGAGCGCCACGGATCGGGCCGTGCGCGAGGTGGAAAACCACTTCCGATGACGCATGAACGCTCC
>JBDSFL010000420.1:0-21852 GCA_039919545.1 Thermoanaerobaculia bacterium
CCGGGCGCTTTCGCACGGCCACTCTCCTTTCCGCCCTGCGCCCCGATTCACCGGAGCGCTTGCTGGAAAGGGCCGAGATCGCGGGCTCGCTCGGCCTGCGCGACATGGCCGCGGAGGGCTACTCGGAGCTGCTCGAGCGCTTCCCGGAAACGGCCGAGGCGCAGCAGGCCGAAGACAAGCTCGCCGAGGACGATTCTCCGAACCTCACCAACTGAGCCGACCGCGACTCACGTCGCGGCGCTGACTTCGGCGGACGCGGTGATGTCGGCGTCCGAGACGATGGGCCACGCCGACGCGACGAGCGCGTCCGCGCGCACGTCGCGGAACGGTGAGCCGAAGCGGCGGATGAGCGGCAGCATCCGCCAGCGCGGACGCGGCAGGGGAAGCCGCCCGAGCAGGCGCGCGAGGCTCGCGACCACCGGCTGTCCCGCTTCGAACGAGTTGACCACGTTCGGATGCGCGCGCGCGAACGCGAGAAGCTTCTGCAGGTACACGTCGCGCGGCAGCGAGGCCGAGAAGACAAAGTAGGGTTCCAGCAGCGGCTGGTCCGGGCGAATGTGTCCGGAGGCCACGAGCGAGCGGTGGAGCCCCGTGCCGCGATACACCCGCACGCCGTTGGTGATGTAGACGAGGTCGCGGCGGGGAATGCGCTCGGCGATGAACGTGAACGTCTCGTCCACCGTTTCCAGCGTCTCGCCCGGCGAGCCGATCAGGAAGATCCAGACCGCCGGGATGCCGTGTCGTGGCAGCCACTCGGCGATGCGGGCCACGTCCTCCGCCTCGAAGCCCTTCTGCATCCGGCGCAGCATCGTGGTCGAGGCGCCCTCCACGGTGGCCGAAAGGGAACGGAAGCCGGCGCGTTTCATGAGCGCGACCAGCGCCTCGGTCACGCCAACCGGATTGAAGCCGGACGCCGTGAGCGCGATGCGCCGGGGAAGGCCGCGCCGGATCAGCTCCTCGCACACCGCTCGAGCCTGCACCGGGGGATGCGAGAACACGGCATCGACGAACTCGAAGTGGACGACGCCGCGATCGGCCGCGCGCTCGATCTCGTCCACGATCTCCGCGACGGGACGGTAGCGCGTGCGCAGCCCTTCGAGGGAGCCGTAGGTGCAGTAGGTGCACGTGAACGCGCAGCCCCGCTTGGTCTGGATCGGGTAGACGCCGTCGGCGCGCGCGTAGCGCTTCACGTCGACGACGTCGAAGAGGCGCGCGTCCGCGAGATCGTCGATGGGCTCGGCCAGCCCGATCCGGTTCCATCGTGCCCCGCCGTCGGGACCCGGACGGCAGAGCCCGCTCACGTCGTCCGCCGGCGCCCCGGACAGCAGACGATCGAGCAGCAGCGGGAAGCGCTTTTCGGCGTCGCCCGTCAGGATCATGTCGACGAGCGGAGCGCTGCGCCCCGCGGCGAAAGAGCCCGCGGGACCCCACAGCCCGAGCAGCGCCTCCGGCTCGATCGACGTGGCGGCGCCGCCGAGCACGATCGGCGTGCGCGGGGCGGCCGAGCGGATCGCCCCCAGCATCCGCTCGACGTCGGGCACGTAGTACTTGGTCTCGATCAGGTCGGAGTTGTCGATGTTGCGCATCCCGACACCGATGACCTCGGGGTCGAACGAGGCCACCGCATGCGAAGCCGCCTGCTCGGGATCCTTCTCGAACATGAGGTCGAGCACGCGCACGTCGTGGCCAGCGCGCTGGGCATGCGCGGCCACGAGCGCGGGGCCGACCGGCATCACCGGGAAGGGCGTCCGTTCGCGATTGGTCGAGACGATCAGGACGCGCGCCATGAGGCATCTTAGTGGTGCCCGCCGTAAATTCGCGGTCTTTCGTTGGGAGCGCCGCGGGTCCAGCTGCGTTGTTGCCGCTCCTCGGTGATCTCCCGGATCACCAGTCGTCGCGGCGCCTAGCAGCCGACCCCGCGGCGCCCGGAATCCGACCCCTCCTACTTTCGCCACGGGCTGCTTGACACACATCGCTGATCTCAAGGCGCGATGACCGAGACTGGAGCTGGGTCCTGAGCAACCTGAACTATTTGCGTCGCTCGACGACACCGCTATAACGAATGACGTGCCCGCTCACGTCTCTTCGATGTGTTTCCTGAGCGCGGCCACATCGGGGATCGAAAATCCGCGGGGGTGGGTCGCCACCAGGCCTTCCTTGCCCCAGCGGCTCATCACCCGGATCGCGGTCTCGATCGTCGTGGCTGTGAGGTCGGCGATCTCCTGCCGCGAGAGGGTGAAGGGGATCTCGGCACTCTCGCCCGCGTGCTTGTCCATCCGTTCGGCCAGCGTCAGGAGCAGACGCCCGATCCGGTACTCGACGGGGCCGGTGAGGTCCGCGAGACGCCGCGTCAGCTCCATCTGGCGCAGCATCAGGCCCTGGAGCAGCCGGCGCGTCATCTGCGGATGCTCGGCGAGGATCGAGAAGAACGAGCGCTCGGGAACATGCAGCACCGTCGTCGGCTCGAGCGCCACGGCCGTCGCGGGATACGACTTGCCCTCCATCGCGGCAAACGCGCCGATCGCCTCGCCCGGTCCGAAGAGCCCCAGGATCAGATCGCGGCCTTGCGCGGCCTTCACGATCTTCGCCCGGCCCAGCACGACGAACGACAGGTCCACAGCCGTGACGCCCTCCTCGAAGATCGTCTCTCCCCGGTCGTACACCCGGACGCGACAAAGCGGAGCCAGGACGCTTCGTTCGGCCGCATCCAAGGCCTGGAACAACGGGACCGCACCGAGATGCGGCAGAGAAGAACCGACCGTCACGCTGATGCCGATCATAGTCGGCCGATCGCGTTAGCCCCACCGTGGAGGAATCATGAATCACCCCCGCCTCTCCCCTGTCGAGCTCGAGGTCGAGCTGTTCTGTCTCGGCTTGCGCGTCGATCAACCGTCCCGCGACAGCCTCGACGCCCGGCGCATCACACGGACGCGCGCCGGACTCGGCTCGGGGCTCGAGATCGTGCTGCCCGGCGGACGCAAGGACGTCTGGGTGAACGCGCCCGTCGAGGAGAAGTTCGTGGATTCCTCTCCGTATTCGCTGGTCCCCCAGAACGGCGGATATTGCATCTGCGATGACCGGAACGGCCTGCACTACGACGTCACGATTCCGCGAGAGCCCGCCTGGTACGGGCGCCGAACGAGCCGAGGCACGGAGATGAGCCGGGTCGGAGTTCTTCAGGGCACCTACCTCGGAATCTTCCTGTCGAACACCTGTCTCTACTGGTACACCAAGCCCGGCGCTCAGAACTGTCAGTTCTGCACGAGCGGTCAGAACGTCGGCGTCAACGAGATCGCCCGAAAGCATCTCGACGACGTCGTCGAGGTGGCGCGCGCGGCCAAGGACGAATCGGGATCGGTCTTCACGCACTTCAATACCGGATACCAGTACGAGGAGAATCCCCGTCGCCGCGGCGTTCACGGGCTCACCCAGGCCAAGCCCTACGTCGCCGCCGTGCGCAGCCGCGTCGGAGGCTTCATCGGCGTGCAATCCGTCCCCGTGACGCGTGAGTGCTACGACGAATACGACGAGCTGATCGGCGCGGGCGCGGATCACTTCTCCTTCTGCGTCGAGCTGCTCGACAAGGAGCTCTTCGCCAGGTACTGCCCCGGAAAAGCCGCCACCGTGGGACAGGATGCGTTCTTCGACGCCATGGCCTACACCGCAGGCAAGCTGGGAAAGGGACGGGTCTCGGGAGAGATCATCGCGGGGCTCGAGCCCGTCGCGTCCACCCTTCGCGCCATCGACCGGATCGTCGAGACCGGAGCCTTCCCCACCGTCTGCATCTTCCGCCCTCTCATCGGCAGCGACCTCGAGAAGATGCCGCCGCCGGATCCCGAGGCCATGAAGGACGTGATGGCGTATCAGTACGAAGCGTGCCGCAGGGCGGGAATTCCGATCGGGATCCTCCCCATCGAGGTCTCGCTCGTCGTCCAGCCCGAGGAGGGGCGCGAGCTGCTCGCCCCGCATCGCGCGGGATTCTACGAGCTGAAGATGGCCGCCCTGAAGCGCCTGGCCAGGCCTTACACGACCTGGAAGATGCGGCCGCACGCGGCACGCCTGGACACCATCTCGGTCGAGACTCTTACGGTTCCGCCTCTCTGAAGCACGATCAGGGCGAACAGCGCAAGCGACTGATCTGCATCATACCGGCGGGTCCCGGCGCGGAGCATCGTCTCCTTGTGAACAACGACGCAAAGATCACCCTCGACTCGAAGCTTACCGTCGCCGAGATCCTCCGCAGGTTTCCGGTGGCTGAACCGATCCTCGCCGCCCGAGGGCTCGACACCTGCTGCGGGGGGTCGCATCCGCTCGAAGAGGCCTGCCAGGCGCACGGCATTCCGGTCGCGGACGTGCTGATCCAGCTACGCGAGGCGATCGCTCTCTCGAGCTCCGCACCCGCGGCGCTCGTGCCCTCAGGAGTCGTGAACGAGGGCTCCGCAAAAGGGGCGTCCTGTGCCTCGAAGCGCCCGGTCGCGGCCGAGGCGCAGAAGTTTTCACCTGGCTTTCTCATCGCCTCGCTCGTGATCACGTTGACGCTGGGCGCGGGCTCCGGGCTCTTCTACCTCTGGCGCATCGGGATGGGAGCCGACGTCCCCCTCTCGCATCGCCAGATTCACGCGCATAGCCAGGTGCTCGGGTTCGCCGCACTCTTCATCATGGGCATCGCGCTCCACGCTCTCCCGCGGATGCTCGGTGCGCCGCTTCTTGCCGCGAGGCTGAGGAGCGCAATCCTGTGGCTCATGGTGTCGGGTGTCGTATTGCGAAACCTCGCGCAGCCCTTCGCCTACTTCACCGTGGGGCGCGTCCTGGCCATCGCCTCGGGACTCCTCGAAGCGGGCGCGGGCACGATCTTCGTGCTGTACGTCTTCGGCGTCCTGCGCGATCTTCCCAAGGGATCGAAGGATCCGCTTCGCGTCTTCCTTCCCGTGGCGATGAGCGCGCTTCTCGTGGCGCTCGGTCTCTCCGTCGCTCAGGGCTCTTGGCTCGCGGCACAGCGGGACGCGACGCTTCCGATCACGCTCACCGAACCGTTCTACCTGATGTGCCTTCAGGGTTTCGTCCTCGCGTCGATCTTCGCCTTCGCGGGACGCATGGTCCCTGTCTTCCTCGGCATCGGTCCCGCGAGGCGCGGCACGTTCGGCGTCGCCGCGACGCTGCAGTCCGTCGGCCTGATGGCGGGACTCCTCTCGTTCCTTCCTTCTCTGGAGTCCGCATCGGTCCCGCTCCGCGACGCGGGCAGCCTGTGCCTCGCCTTGGCGGCGATCGCCTACCTCGCGGGCACCGGCATCCTCTGGCGCGGCGCGCGCGGGCCGCTCGTCGCCGCCCCCGGCTCGCCGCACATCGCGATCCGCGTCGCGTTTTCGTCCCTGGCCTTGTGGGCGACGCTCACGATCAGCAGCCTCGGCCTCGCCTACGCGACGACGTTTCCCGCCCGCAACCCCTGGTGGACCGACTCTGCGCGCCACGTCTTCACGATCGGCTTTCTCACGCTCTTGGTCATCGGGATCAGCTTCCGGGTGCTTCCGGTCTTCTCGGGAAAGACGCTCTACTCGCCGGGACTCGCTCAGACCACCTACGCGCTCATGGTCGTGGGAGTCCTGATGCGTCTCCTCCAGTACCCCGCGGCCTACCATCCGGTGCTCTATCAGGTCGGCTCGTACATGGGAATTCCCGTCGTCATCGCGCTCATTCTCTTCACCGTCAACATGATGAAGACGGTGCGGCCTCGGCAGGTCGCGGTCGCTCCCGCGAATCGTTCGACGGCTCCAACCGTGCCTGCGCAGGCCTTCGTATCGACGCTT
Organism: Thermoanaerobaculia bacterium; assembly: GCA_039919545.1. Classification (GTDB taxonomy): domain Bacteria; phylum Acidobacteriota; class Thermoanaerobaculia; order UBA5066; family UBA5066; genus JBDSFL01. The sequence continues at coordinate 5,805 of JBDSFL010000420.1, forward strand.
CCGAGCCGCTGAAGACAGGATGTCGAACGTGAGTGGCTATACTTCAGACATCAGCAAAGGGACAGGTTCCGGTTCCCGGCACCTTGCTCTCGCGACGATCTCGTTCGCGGTCTGCTTTGCCGCGTGGGGGCTGGTCGGCGCGCTCGCCCCGCTCCTCCGCGAGCTCTTTCACCTCACGGCCTCGCAGACCGGACTCCTCATCGCCACGCCAGTCCTTCTCGGATCGCTCGCGCGAATTCCGATGGGAGTGCTCGCGGAGCGATTCGGCGCACGCCCCGTCTTCACGATATTGATGCTCGTCGTGGCCGCGACCGCGGTCGCGCTGCCGTATGCGCGCACGTTCACCGAGCTGCTCCTCGCCGCGTTCTGCCTCGGGCTCGCGGGCTCATCGTTCTCGATCGGCACCGGCTACGTCTCTCGCTGGACGCCGCCAGCGAAACAAGGCGCCGCGCTCGGAATCTACGGAGCCGGTAACGTCGGGCAGTCGATCGCCGTCTTCGGAGCACCGGTTCTCGCGGCCGCGCTCTCCTGGCCGATGGTGTTTCGCTCGATCGCGGGAGCGCTCCTGATCTGGGCCGCGGTCTTCGGCGTGCTCGCGCGCGACGCGCCCAGGCCCGCGAACGTCACCTCGGGCTTCGGCCCGATGCTGAAGCTCCTGAGCGAGCGGCTCGCGTGGATCCTGTCGGCTTTCTACTTCCTCACCTTCGGCGGCTTCGTCGCGTTCGGCATCTATCTCCCGACTCTATTGAAATCCGACTTCCACCTCTCGCCCGCCGATGCCGGTCTCCGCGCGGCTGGCTTCGTCCTCGTCGCAACGGCGATGAGGCCGATGGGAGGCTGGCTGTCGGACAAGATCGGCGGCGCGCGCGTTCTGGCCGGAGTGTTCTTCGGAATCGCTCCTTTCGGTCTCCTCCTGACGTGGCCCGCGATGATCCCCTTCACCGTGGGGGCACTCGGCTGCGCGGCGCTGCTGGGTCTCGGCAACGGCGCCGTGTTCAAGCTGGTGGCCGAGCACTTTCCCGGGCGCACCGGAGTCGTCTCCGGGCTCGTCGGGGCGATGGGCGGGCTCGGCGGCTTCTTTCCGCCGCTGCTGCTCGGCGTCTTCAAGGACAAGCTCGGCACGGTCTGGCCCGGCTTCGTCCTGCTCGTCATCGTGTCGGTGACGCTGGGCGTCGTGAACCAGCGGGTTTTCCTCGCGCATCGCGAGGCCGAGGAGAGCCGGCTTCCGGCGAATCTGCTGCGGACCGCGGAGAAGCTGCGCGCCGGTGCGTGGGCCACGCTGGCGGCCGGGCTGCTCTGCGCGTCCATCGTGGTCGGCTCGCGCAACCTTGCAAACTTCGATCCCGCGCTCGTCGTCTACACGTTCGCCACGATCTTCGCGACGTGGGGAATCGCCTACCACTACCACGTGTGGATCCAGAAGCCGCCGACGAAGATCTACTGGCGACGCGGCTTCCAGCTGCTGCGCGCGCGCGGAATTGCAAAGACGCTCTTCTCGCTGATCCCGCTCTTCTGGTCCCACATCATCGCGCAGCGATTCATCGCCGAGCGCTCGCGAATGCGCTGGTGGATGCACCAGCTCCTCTTCTGGGGCTGCATCCTCGCGGTCCTCATCACGTTCCCGCTCGTCTTCGGCTGGATCCAGTTCCGGAGCGCACCGGACGACCAGATGACCTACGTGACGTATCTGTTCGGCTTCGCCGCGGGCGCGTTCCGGATCCGCACCCCGTTCTCGTGGGTGCTCTTCCACGGGCTCGACTTCGCGGCGATCCTGGTGCTGGGTGGAATTTCACTGTCCCTGGGAAGGCGGATGCGGGATCAAGGCGCCCGTGCGCTGCAGGACTTCGGGCGCGACTTCTTCCCCCTCGTCGTGCTGTTCGCCATCTCCGTCACGGGGCTCGCGCTCACGGCCTCCTCGCTCTGGCTGCGCGGCAGCTTCTACGGCTTCCTCTCGATCCTCCACGCCCTCACGGTGGTCGCGGCGCTGCTCTATCTCCCCTTCGGCAAGTTCTTCCATGTCTTCCAGCGGCCTGCCCAGCTCGGCGTGAAGCTGTATCAGGAAGCTGGCGCGGAGGGCCCGCAGGCCGCGTGCCTGCGATGCGGCGCGCCCTTCGCCTCCGCGATGCACGTTGCCGACCTCGGGCTCGTCCTCGGGCAGCTCGGCTTCGACTATCGCCTGGCCTCGGGCGGTTCCTGGCACGCTCTCTGCCAACCGTGCAAGCGCGTCTCGATCGCGAGCTCACAGCTCGATACCTTCGCGAGCTCCCAGCTCGATACCTTCGCGAGCTCCCCGCTCGATACCAAGGAGAAACGCGTTGGCTAGAGCCCCGCAATCCGTCGAGCAGCTGTCCGAGCGCTTCGGCCCTCATCGCAACGATGCGCCTCCCGGCGGCTGGGAGCACCGCGGCGAAGCGCCCGAGCACCTCGTCAAGACGCATTGCTGCTTCTGCGGTCAGCAGTGCGGCATCCAGCTCAAGGTCAGCGGCAACCAGGTCGTCGGCTTCGAGCCCTGGGAGGAGTTCCCCTTCAACCGCGGGATGCTGTGCCCCAAGGGGGTGAAACGGTACCTCGAGAGCCCGCACCCCGATCGGCTGATGAACCCGCTCATTCGCACCGACGCCGGCTTCCGCGACGCGGGCTGGGACGAGGCGCTCGACCTCGTGGTCTCGCGCGTCAAGGAGATCCAGGCGAAGTACGGCAAGGACGCCGTCGCGGTGTACGGCGGGGCTTCCCTGACGACCGAGAAGACCTACCTCATGGGCAAGTTCGCCCGCGTCGCCGTCGGCACGCGTCACATCGACTACAACGGCCGCCTTTGCATGGTTTCTGCTGGCACGGCGTACAAGCTCGCGTTCGGCGTCGACCGCTCGCCCAATCCCTGGAGCGACATCCCGAAGGCCGACGTGATCATCGTCACCGGCTCGAACGTGGCCGAGTGCTCGCCCATCACGACGGATTACATCTGGCGTTGCCGCGACGCGGGCGGAAAGCTGATCGTCATCGACCCGCGCATGACACCCATCACGCGCAATGCCGATCTCTACCTGCCCGTGCGCCCCGGCACCGACACGGTGCTCCTGATGTCGATCCTGCACGTGATCCTGCGAGAAGGCCTGCAGGACCGCGAGTTCATCGACGCCCACACGGTGGGCTTCGCGGACGTCGAAGCATCCGTTTCGCCGTGGGATCCCGAGAACGCGTCGCGCATCACCGGCATTCCCGCGGCCTCAATCGAGAAGGCGGCGCACTGGTACGGCGAGGCCGAGCGCGGCGTGATCCTTCATGCGCGCGGCATCGAGCACCAATCGCACGGCGTCGAGAACTGCCTCGGCGTCATCAACCTCGCTCTGGCAACGGGCAACATCGGCCGCGAAGGCGCAGGCTGCATGATGATCACAGGCCAGGGCAACGGGCAGGGTGGACGCGAGCACGGGCAGAAGTGCGACCAGCTCCCCGGCCAGCGCTCGATCGACGACCCGGCAGCCCGTGAGCACGTCGCCAGGATCTGGGGCATCACCGCCGATGAGATCCCGCAGAAGGGATACACGGCCGTCGAGATCATGGAGGCGATCCACCGGGGTGAGATCAAGGCGCTCATCTCGATCTGCTTCAATCCCCTCGTTTCTCTTCCCGACTCGAACTTCACCAAGGAAGCGCTCGAGAAGCTCGAGCTCTTCGCCGTCGCCGATTTCTTCCTCTCCGAGACGGCGCACCATGCCGACGTCGTGTTCGCCGGCAGCACGCAGGAGGAAGAGGAAGGGCTCACCTGCTCCACCGAAGGGCGCGTCCTCCACATCCAGAAGGCCGTCGATCCGCCTGGAAATGCCTGGCCCGACTCGCGGATCTTCTGCGAGCTGGCCAAGCGGCTCGGGCACGGAGAGAAGTTCGCGTGGCAAACCTCGCGCGAGCTGCTGGACGAGCTGCGTGCCGCCTCGAAAGGCGGGCATGCGGACTACGGCGGGATCACGTACGAGCGCATCGATCGCGAGCTGGGAATCTTCTGGCCCTGCCCCACCGAAGACCACCCGGGCACCCCACGTCTGTTCGAGGGCGGACGCTTCTTCCATCCCGACGGCAAGGCGCGCTTCATCGTGACGGAGGTGCGGCCCGGCGGCGATCCCGTCGACGAGACCTTCCCCACGTATCTGACCACCGGACGCGTGGTGAGCCAGTACCTCTCGGGGACGCAGACGCGCCGCATCGGCCCGCTCGTCGACCAGTTCCCCGACCCGCGCCTCGAGATGCACCCCCGGCTCGCCGAGAGCCTGGGATTTCGCGAGGGGGACTGGGTGACCGTCACCACGCGGCGCACCGCCATCACGCTCCAGGCCTGGGTCGTGAAGACGATCCGGCCCGACACCGTGTTCATCGCCTATCACTGGCCCGGGGGGCGCAGCGCGAACCGGCTGACGCACCGCACGCTCGATCCGCGCAGCAAGATTCCCGAGTACAAGGTCTCCGCCTGCCGGCTCGAGAAGGCGGCGGCACCGCCCGACTGGGCGCCGAAGCCCGTCGCCCAGCCGATGAGCCTGCCCGTGCACGGCGGTGCCCGCTGATGTTCGGCTACGAGTTCTATATCGACCCGTCCCGGTGCATCGGCTGCCAGGCCTGCGTGCAGGCCTGCGGCGAGTGCGACACCCATCGCGGCATCCCGATGATCACCGTCGACTTCCTGGACCGGAAGAACGGCATCCAGACGACGCCTGCCATCTGCATGCACTGCGACGACCCCACGTGCGCGCAGGTCTGCCCCGCCGACGCCATCAAGCAGAACGAGGATGGCGTGGTGATGTCGGCGCTGAAGCCACGCTGCGTGGCGTGCAACAACTGCGTCATCGCGTGCCCGTTCGGGATTCCCAAGATGCAGTCCAAGCTCGAGCTGATGATGAAGTGCGACATGTGCTGGGATCGCACGTCGGCCGGCAAGCGCCCCATGTGCGCGACCGTCTGCCCGAGCCAGGCGCTGGCGTATGTGATGCCCGAGACCATCGCCCGGGAGCGGCGCGAGAAGCCGACGAACGTCTTCCAGTTCGGCAGCCAGACCGTCACGACCAAGGTCTTCATGATGCTGCCCCCAGGTCAGGACACGCTGGTGATGGACGTGGCCGAGTTCATGAGGGAGGACGGGGAATGAGCGCGCAGAAACCCGAACGCGGTCCTCTCTGGCGCGAGGAGCTGCCGGTGAACGCCGGGGACGAGCGGTACGTGAACCGGCGTCAGTTCGCGAAGTTTCTCGTTCTCACCAGCCTCGCGATGTTCGTGGGAAACGCCTGGATCTTCCTGAAGAGCCGCTTCACGAAGGTGCCGCGGCTTCCCGCCGTTCCCGTCGCGGGCATCGACGAGGTGGCCATCGGCGGCGTGAAGATCTTCAACTACCCGGGGCCGGAAGACGCGTGCCTGCTCATCCGAAAGGGACCCGCCGAATGGGTCGCCTTCAGCCAGAAGTGCACGCATCTCTCGTGCGCCGTCTACTTCGCCAAGGAAGCCAATCGCATCGAGTGTCCCTGCCATGAAGGCTTCTTCTCGGCCCGTGACGGACGGGTGCTCGCCGGGCCTCCGCAGCGCCCGCTGCCGCGCATCCTCGTGGAGAGCCGCGGCGGGCAGCTGTTTGCAACCGGCATCTCGCTGGATCCGGAGGCCTGATGAAAGCCCGCAGGCTGGCCGCCGAGCGCCGTGGACTCACCGCCATCGACGGCGTGATCGCACTGATCGTGCTCCTGCTCGTCGTCCAGATGTGGCTCCTGACGGCCACGCTCGAGACGGTGCTCGCGGGCCACGCCGAGGCGGCGCTTCCCGCCGCGATCGTCTCGGGTGTTCTTCTTCTTTCGGCCGCCGGGCTCGCGCTCTTCGTGCGCCGTATCGACCGCGACGCGCGCGCGTGAATCGCTTCGCACCGGGCAGGCTGTCCCGGTAGCCTAGCGTCAGCGAAGCGGCAGCTTGTAGAGCGCCGCCGCATTCTTGCGGAGTACCAGCCTGGCAATCTCCTCCGCGCGGCCGCGTGAGATCTCTCCATCGCGGAGCATTCCGGTGAGCGCGATGGCGAGGCCCTTCCGGGCGGTGCTCGAGGCGAGCCAGGCCGAAATCTCCCACCCCGCTTCTGGACCGCTGCCGAAGGCATCCGTCCCGAACAGCACCTTCTCGGGATAGAGCGTGAGCCAGCCGCGCAGAATGCCGGCGAGCATCGGGGCGGAATAGATCTGGTCCAGAAGCGAGAAGTCGGCGAAGACGTTCGGCTTCGACAGCAGCGCGCCCGTGTGCGAAGCGAAGATGCCGCCGCCATGGACGATGACGAAGCTCGTCCCGCGCAGGGTCGGATCGTTCAGGGCGGGCTCGAGGAGCAGAGGGTCGCTCCCCGCGATCCGATACGAGCCACCCGCCCCTTCGAAGCTGTGGATGTGGACGGCCATGCCGAGGCGTCCCGCCTCGCGGGCGATCCGGCGGAAGAGAAAGTCTTCGAGCGATTTGTATTCGACGTGCGTCGGCTCACCCCCCTTTGCATACTTGGCATAGACACCGCTGGCAACGGCTTCGTCCGGCTCGTCGAAGTCCAGCCGGCGCAGATACCCGGCCTCGAACTTCACCGCGATGCAGCCGGCCTTCCGCTGGCGCTCGAGCGTCGGCGTCAGCACGGTTGTCAAATAGGCGTCCAGGGTCGCGGGCTCCGCTGTCATCCGCAGGTCGCTCAGGTATCGCCGGAGCAGCCGCTCCACCAAGGGATAGAGCGCCGCGGCGTCGACGCTCTGCGCGCCCTCCGCCTTCGTGGAGAGCGGGAACAGCAGGGCATCCCCGTAAGACGCCCAGAGAAAGCGCGGAGGCGAGAGTCCAGGTCCCATCGCGATCCGGTTCGCGACCATCACCTCGATTCCGAGCTTGTCGAGCGCCCACGCGGGGAAGCGGTCGCCCTGCTCCTTGCGAATTCGCTGCATGGTCGCGCGCAGGTCGACCATGTGCGCCTCGCTCAGGTCGTCCTGGGCGTAGCCGTAGATCGCCTTGTAGGCCGAGACCGACTCCATGTTTTCGGGGCGGAACCGTGCGGGAAGGCCGAATGGCGGAATGCTGTCGAGCGGCAGCGCGTCGGAATCGGGGTCGTCCGCCGCGATGCTGTTCACGTGGGTGTGGTTGTCGACCGCCTTGATCGCGCCGATGACCTTCGCGAGATCCGGGTCGATCGGTGATTGGGCGACGGCGCTCATGGAGGCAAGCGTCGTGACGGTGACAAGGGATGCGACGAGCAGTTTCATCAGGGCTCCTGGAGCTCCATGGCGATGCGGCGGCGCCGTTTGCAATGGGTCATGCATGCTGGTTTTCGCAGATCAGACTACAACATGCGCGCGAGGAGCTCGGCGCCTTCATTTCCTTCTCCTCCCTTCAGCAATTGATTCATCTGTGCCATAGAACACATTTGCCGCAAAGACAAACACTGCGTCAAGGATTTTGGGTTGTCGCGAGCTCGGCTACAGAGGGCAGCTCGCGATCGACGCTGGCGAGGTTCGGTCGCGTTCCTGAAACGAACCCGACCAGAAAGAGGGTTTGATCCATGCGAAAGAGCTCGATCGTTTCCGCCGGTCTTCGCACCGTGCCGCTCGCACTCTCGTTGCTCCTCTCCGTGGGCGCGATGGGACAGCCGGCACCGACGCCGGTACCCGGGACGGCGACGCCGGCGACGACCATCAAAGACGAGGTCAAGCCGGCGGACAAGCCAGCCGACAAACCCGCTGACAAACCGGCTGCCAAGCCAGCCACCGGCCCGACCATCACGGTCGGCGACTTCACGGTGAAATTCGGCATCCTCCTCCAACCGCAGGCGGAATTTCAGCAGCTGCAGGATCCGGTGGGCGGCGACGTGGCGATCAGCAACGCCTACCAGCAGAACCTCTTCCTGCGGCGCACGCGATTCAACCTGTCGGGCAACGTCGGAAAGAACATCTACTACTTCCTGCAGACCGAGAGCTCGAAGATCGGCTATGCGACAGGCACGACGAAGACGATCTCCACCGGTTTCCAGATGCAGGACGCGGTCGTCGAGTGGCGCATCGCCAAGGAATTCAATCTCTGGGGCGGCCTCATCTACCTCCCGACCAGTCGCGAGGCGCTGAAGTCGAGCGCGACCGAGTTCATGCTCGACCAGTCGACCTGGGCCTACACGGCCACGACGGCCCTCGCCGGCACCGGCGGCCGCGACACCGGCTTCCTGGCCCGCGGCTATTTCCTGAAGGACCACCTCGAGTATCGCGTCGGCGCCTTCCAGGGAACCCGCGGATCGGGATCGCGCAACAGCTTCCGCACCCTCGCGCGTCTCCAGTACAACTTCTTCGACGTCGAGACGTACAACCTGCCGGCGTATCCCGGCGCCTATCTCGGCACGAAGAAGATCCTCGCCATCGGCGCCGCCGCCGACAGGCAGGACGATTACCGTGGCTACACCGTCGATGCCTACGCCGACATCCCGACTTCGTTCGGTTCCGCCGAAGGCACCGTCACCTATCAGAGCCTGGATGGCGGCAACTTCAATGCGGCGCTCACGAAATCCACCATCCTCCAGCTGGAAGCGGGCTTCTATCTGAAATCGGTCAAGCTCGGTCCCTGGGCGCGATTCGAGCAACGGGCCTACTCGAATGTCACGAACAAGGACGAGCAGCGGATCCTCGTCGGGTTGAACTACTACCTGAAGGGCCACAATTTCAACGCCAAGCTCGCGTACGGCCGCGTCGACTACGACACCGGCCGCGATACGAACCAGTTCGCCTTCCAGCTGCAAGCCTATTACTAGAGAGAGAGGTCAAACGCTCATGAAAAAGACACTCGGCGTCATCGCTGCGGTCGCCTTCGCGCTGCCGCTCCTCGCGCAGGACAAGACATTCAAGATCGGAATTCCCCTTCCCCTCACCGGCGCCGAAGCGAAGTTCGGCGAGATGGAGAAGCAGGCCTACGAGATGGCCACCGCGGAGATCAACGCCAAAGGGGGCGTCAAGGGACACAAGCTCGTCCTGGACATCCAGGACAGCGGCGGCAAGCCCGAGACCGCGTCGGGCATCGTCGAGAAATTCATCACGACCGAGAAGTACCCCATCGTCGTGGGCGAGTACACGAGCCAGTGCAGCTACGCCGTCGCCGGCGTGGCCGAGAAGTACAACGTGCCCTACCTCGTCGTCACCGGCGCGGCCGACAAGATCACCCAGCAGGGCTGGAAGAACGTCTTCCGCCTCAACCCCCCCGCGAGCCTCTACAACATGGGCGTCTTCTCGTTCTTCGAGACGGTCGCCAAGCCCACCTCGATCGCGATCCTGTACGAGAACACCGACTTCGGAAACTCCACATCCAAGGCGATGAAGGAGTACTGCGAGAAGAACAGGATCAACGTCGTGCTCGCCGAGGGCTACCAGGCGGGCGGCGTCGACTTCAAGCCGATCCTCCAGAAGGTGAAATCTCTCCGTCCCGATGTCGTCTACATGGTGTCGTACCTGATGGATGCGTCGCTCCTCATGCGCCAGAGCAAGGAGCTCGACATCAATCCCAAGATCTTCATCGGCGGCGGTGCCGGCCACACGCTTCCGGAGTTCCTGACGAACGCGGCTGAAGCCTCCGAGGACTGCATGTCGGCCACGCTCTGGACGCCGCAGGTGAAATATCCGGGCGCCAAGAAGTTTTTCGACGACTTCAAGGCCAAATTCGGCAAGGAGCCCGACTACCACGGCGCCGAGGCCTATGCGGCAGCCTATGTGCTGGCCGACACGCTGAATCGCGCCCAGGCCTGGACTCCGGACGGTTTGCGCGCCGCGCTCGCCGCCACCGACATGATGACCGCGTTCGGCCCGGTGAAGTTCATCTCGTGGGGAGCCTTCACGAACCAGAACAAGATGGACACGCTCGTCCTTCAGGTCGTGAACAAGAAGTTCGAGACCGTGTGGCCCAAGGAAGCGGCCTCGGCGAAGTACATCTACCCCGCCCCCCGCTGGCGCGACCGGAAGTAGCTGGGCAAACCGGCGGCGAGAGAACAGGAGAGACGCAGTGTCACCTCAAGTCGCCGGGCAGATCGAGCTCCTCGGGCAGGTCCTGATCTCCGGGATCCTGCTCGGGGGGCTGTACGCGCTGATCGGTCTCGGGATGTCCCTGATCATGGGCGTCATGAAGATCATCAACCTCGCGCACGGCGAGCTGATGATGGTCGCCATGTACATCACCTTCTGGGCGTTCACGCTCTGGAAGGTCGACCCGTACGTCTCCCTTCTCATCGTGCTGCCGCTGATGTTCCTGCTCGGCGTGGGGATCCAGAAGTATCTCCTCGCGCCCGTCATGGACGCCAACACCGTCCTCCCCCAGAACCAGGTCTTGCTCACCGTCGGGCTCGGCCTCGTGCTGTCGAACCTGGCGCTGCTCCTCTTCACGGCGAACTACCGCTCGGTGCCGGTCTCCTACGCGTCCAAGACGATCTACTGGGACATCAAGATGGGCGGCCAGACGATCTCGCTCTCGTTCAGCTTTCCGTTCCTCGTGGCTTTCGGCATCGCGATGGTGCTCGGCGCGCTGCTCTTCCTCTTCCTCGGAAAGACCGACACCGGACGTGCGATCCGCGCCACCGCGCAGGACAAGCGGGCCGCCGCGCTCATGGGCGTCGACACGAAGAAGATCACGATGATCACCTTCGGGCTCGGCACCGCCCTCGTGGGGGCGGCCGGCGCCCTGCTCGATCCCGTGTACTACCTGTATCCGCAGATCGGCGGGCCGTTCACGAACAAGGCGTTCGTCATCACGGTGCTCGGAGGCATGGGAAACATTCCCGGGGCGATCCTGGGAGGCCTGGTGCTCGGGCTGGCTGAATCCCTGGGCTCCGTCTACATCTCCCTCGGCTACAAGGAAGCGTTCGGGTTCGTGATCTTCGTCGCGGTCCTGATCTTCATGCCCAAGGGGCTGCTCGGAAAGGGGCGCGCGTGAAGAGCTCCCGGTTCCTCCTTCCCTTTGCGCTCGTCGTGATCCTGCTCATCCCCGCCGTGGTGAAGAGCCCGTACCTCTTGCACATGCTCATCCTCTCGATGCTCTGGGTCGTGCTGGGGCAGAGCTGGAATCTGCTCGGCGGTTTCACGGGGCAGATCTCCTACGGGCACGCGGCCTTCTTCGGCGTCGGCGCGTACACGACCGGGATCATCGTGAAGCTGGGCTATTCGCCGAAGGTCGCGTGGTCGGGTCTCCTCTTCGGCGGCCTCGCGGCAGCCCTCATCGCGGCTCTCATCGGATGGATCTGCTTTCGTCTGCGCGGGCCGTACTTCTCGCTCTCGGTGCTCGCCCTCGCCGAGGTGCTCCGGATCGTGGCGATCAACTTCAAAGCGCTCACGAACGGTGCCGAGGGAATCCTCTACCTCCCCGCTTTCAACGGGAAGGCGTACTACTACTACATCGTCCTTGCGCTGGTGACCGTGAACTTCCTCGTGATCCGCTCGGTCATGCGCAGCAAGCTGGGGTTCTACTTCCTGGCCATCCGCGAGGATCAGGACGCCGCGGAATCGCTCGGCATCAACCCCACGCGCTACAAGCTCACCTCGCTCCTGATCAGCGCTTTCTTCACCGGCGCAGGCGGAGCGTTCTACATGAACTACCTGGGCTTCATCGACCCGGGCATCGTCTTCTCGATCCCCGACATCTCCGTGATGATGATCCTCGTCACGATGCTCGGCGGCGCGGCGACGTTCTGGGGGCCCGCGGTCGGGGCGGTGCTCTACATCCTCTGCTCGGAGTTCCTGCGCGTCTGGCTCCCCTCGGGCCACCTGATCTTCTTCGGCATTCTGATCATCGCGATCATCATCTTCTTCCCGAACGGCATCGTCGGATCGCTGAACGACCTGAAGGCCCGCAAGAAGAGGCGCCTCGCCGCCGACGCGGCCGCTGCCACGCCCACGGCCCCCTCGGTGGCCGCATGAGCCTGCTCGAGCTCTCCGATGTCAGCAAGCGGTTCGGCGGGCTGATGGCCGTCGGCCACATGTCGTTCTCGATCGAAGAGGGCGAGATCCTCGGCCTCATCGGACCCAACGGGGCCGGCAAGACGACGATCTTCAACTTGATCAACGGCTACTTCCAACCGACCTCGGGGCAGATCCGCTTCAAGGGGGAGCGCATCGATGCGCTCCGCCCCTATCAGGTGTGCCGGCGCGGCCTCGCCCGCACGTTCCAGGTGGTCAAGCCTCTCGCTCGTCTCACCGTGCTCGAGAACGTGATGGTGCCGGCCTTCAGCCGCACGGAGCATCGCGGCGAAGCGGAACATCTCGCGCGCGAGGCGATCCAGTTCACCGACATGGCGCCCTGGGCCGATGCCGTGGCCGGGAGCCTTCCCCTGGGAATGCGGAAACGGCTCGAGCTGGCCCGCGCCCTGGCGACCGATCCGAAGCTGCTGCTGCTGGACGAGAACTTCGCGGGGCTGAATCCCTCCGAGGTCGAGACGACGATCGAGATCGTCCGGAAGATTCACCAGAGCGGCGTCACCATCCTGATCATCGAGCACAACATGCGCGTCATCATGTCCATCTCGCACCGCCTCCTCTGCATCAACTACGGAGAGAAGATCGCGGAGGGTAAGCCTGATGCAGTCGCCAACGAGCCCCACGTCATCGAGGCCTACCTCGGGAGCGCTCATGCTTGAGAACGGAGCGGCTGCTGCGAAGTCCTCGAAGATGACCGACTCGGCTGATCCGAACGCCTCGGCCGTCGCCGGCCCGGCGATGCTCGCCGTTTCGAACATCGACGTCTCTTACGGCGACGTGCAGGTGCTCTGGGACCTCTCCTTCTCGGTGGGCAAGGGAGAGATCGTGGCCCTCATCGGAGCCAACGGCGCCGGCAAGTCGACGACGCTCTCCGCGGTGTCGAGCCTGCTGCGGCCGACGCGCGGCACCGTGATGTACGAGGGCGCGCCCATCCACACGCGTCCCCCCCACGAGCTGGTCACCCTCGGCATCGCGCATGTCCCGGAAGCGCGGCGCCTGTTTCCCGAGATGACGGTGCTCGACAACCTGCTCATGGGGGCCATCACACCTGCCGCGAAGAAGACCCGGCCCGAGATGCTCGAGAAAGTGTTCGGCCTCTTCCCGCGGCTCAAGGAACGAATCAAGCAGCAGGCCGGCACGATGAGCGGCGGCGAACAGCAGATGGCCGCCATCGGGCGCGGGCTCATGTCCAAGCCCCGGCTCCTGATGCTCGATGAGCCCTCACTCGGTCTGTCCCCTCTGCTCATGGGCGAGATCTTCCGTGTCATCCAGGCCGTGCACGACGAAGGCGTCACCGTCCTGCTCGTGGAGCAGAACGTGTTCAAGTCGCTCGGAATCGCCGACCGCGCCTATGTCCTCGAGAACGGCCGGGTCGTTCTCTCCGGCACGGGAAAAGACCTGCTTGCCGATGACCATGTGAAGAAGGCCTACCTGGGCCTCTGACCCTCCCCTCGATCACTCGATCCCTCGATCCACGGACTGCAGCAAGGAGCATCGATGCGCGTCGACCACTGGATGACCCGCTACCCAGCCACCATCGAGCTGGATCAACCGGTCGGGAAGGCAATTCAGCTCTTGAAAGAGCGGAAAGTGCGTCGACTGCCCGTCCTGCGCGACGGCAAGCTGGTCGGCATCGTCACCGACCGGAACTTGAAAGAGGCCCAGCCCTCACAGGCGACCTCGCTCGACATCTGGGAGCTGCACTTTCTCCTCGAGAAGCTGAAGGTCAGCGACGTGATGTCAAAGAGGCTCTTCACGATCGCGCCGGACGACACGATCGAGAAGGCCGCGATGATCATGCTCGAGAAGAAGGTCGGCGGCCTGCCGGTGGTCGATGCCGCGGGCGCGCTCGTCGGGATGCTGACGCAGGGCGACGTGTTCCGCGCGCTCGTGGACGTGACCGGTGTGAAGTTCAAGAAGACACGGGTGAGCCTCTTGCTTCCGGACGAGGCGGGCTCCATCCGCGAGCTCGCGGATGCCTGTCGCCTCCACGGGAAGATCATCTCGATCCTCGTCTCGTACAACCAGGTCCCTGCGGGGATGCGGGAAGTGATCATGAGGATCGACACCTCCGACGCCCGTGCCCTGAAGGCAGACCTGGAATCGCGATTCGGCTCGGTGACAGTCGCGCAGGACTGAACCCGTGCTGGAGCCCGCCCGCCGAGAGCGCGCGAGCCGGGCTTGGGGATTCGCACATGACCAGCGGCAGCACGTTCATCCGCGCTTTCAGGCGGTTCGCGTCGAATGATGCATCCTGAGGATTCGGTTTTCCGACCCGCCGCGTCATCGTCTCTCTCGAAGGGGCGACATCATGGCAACCACAGAAGCGGATTCCGTCGACTCCGACAATTCATCTCTCCGAAGCCCGCGTGGCGAGCGCCGCAGAACCGACTTGACTCTCGCCATGGTGGGCGCCGGAGGCGACGGCGTCGTGACCATGGGCGAGATGATTGCTCAGGCGGCGGCCCGCGAAGGGCTGCACGTCATGAAGACCGAAGCCTATGGCCCCCAGATCCGTGGAGGCGAGGCCTCTTGTACGGTGCGCGTCAACGCAGACCCGGTCTTCTCTCCGGGCGACACGATCGACGTGCTCGTCGCGTTCAGCCTCGCCGACTTCGCCCGGTTCAAGGGGGAGCTGAGGCCGTCGTCAGATGCCTACGTTCTCTACGAGGCGGCCGACACGCTTCTGCCTCACGAGGTGGGCCTGGCGCTCGGCCATCCCGCGGTCCTCCTCCCCGTGCCCTTCGCCGCGCTCGCGCGAGAGTCGGCCCAGACACCCGCTGCCAAGAACGTGGTCGCCCTCGGCATCCTCACCGAGCTCTTCGTCCTCCCCACCGACGGCATCCGAAAGGGGATCGAGAAGAAGTTCGGCAAGAAGAAGGAGTCGGTCCTCGCGAACAACTTGCGAGCCTTCGAGCTCGGCATCCAGCACGCCAAGACGCTCCCGAACGTCGGCAGCATGCGGCTTCACTATGTGCCGGGGCCCAAGCGTCTGATGATGTCGGGCAACGAGGCGACCGCGATGGGCGCGCTGCACGCGGGCTGCCGCTTCTTCGCGGGGTATCCGATCACTCCCTCGACGGAGATCCTCCAGCTCCTGGCCGAATGGATGCCCGAAGTAGGCGGCACCGTCATCCAGACCGAGGACGAGCTTGCCGCCATCGGAGCGGTCATCGGCGCCTCGTTCGCCGGCGTGAAGGCGATGACCGCAACCTCCGGCCCCGGACTCTCCCTGATGACCGAGATGCTCGGCCTGTCGTCGATCGCCGAGGTGCCTGCCGTCATCGTGAACGTGCAACGGGGCGGCCCCTCGACCGGGATCCCCACCAAGAGCGAGCAATCGGATCTCTGGCAGTCGCTCTACGGCAGCCACGGCGACGCCCCGCGCGTCGTCCTGGCCTGCTCGGACGTGGAGGACTCGTTTCATACCACCGTCGACGCCTTCAACATCGCCGAGGAATATCAGATACCGGTCATCGTCCTCTCCGACCAGCTGATCGCGCAGCGGAAAGAGACGCTGGCGATCGAGACGCTCGTCCACGAGGTCAAGGAACGAATCCTGCCTTCCCCCGAGCAGCTGATCGCGGGTTACCAACGCTACGCGGAGACCGCCTCCGGAGTCTCCCCGATGGCGCGCCCCGGCACCAAGAACGGCACGTACCAGACAAATGGCCTCGAGCACGACGCCGAAGGGCGCCCGTCCGCCATGTACCTGACGCACGAGCAGATGAACGAGAAGCGGTACCGCAAGCTTCGCCCCATTCGCGACCAGTATCGATTCGTCCGGCACTACGGTCCGGCGAAAGCCGATGTCGGGATCCTCTGCTGGGGCTCCTCGAAGGGGCCTGTCAAGGAGGCGGTGCTCCGCGCGAACGCGGCCGGCGTGGCCGTGGCCGCCTTCGTGCCGCAGCTCCTCTATCCCTTCCCGAAGCAGGAGCTGGAGGCCTTTCTCGCGACGGTGAAGGAGCTGATCGTGATCGAGCTTTCCTACTCGGGGCAGTTCTACAAGTACCTGCGAACCTTCCTGGATTTGCCCGCGCGAACGCGGCTGTACAAGCGTTCGGGCGGAAAAAACCTGA
>JBDSFL010000625.1:0-4566 GCA_039919545.1 Thermoanaerobaculia bacterium
TTCCTTGAATTTGACCAGGTCTGCCTTTGCCGCGCCGGCCACCAGGACGAGCGCGATCACCAGGCTGAGCAAGCTCCGATGTCTCATCGCGGGTTCTCCCATTCAGTTGTTGTCGCCACGCACGCGCAGCGTTTGAACTATACAGCCGGAGACCCTCTTGATCATCGGCCCTCCTTCATGAACTCGTTGGCGGTTCGCACCGGCACGTGTCCGACCGTTTCACGACGCCGCTCTGCCGGTAGACTGCCGGCGGAGGTCCCCTGATGAACGGTCGTCCCCGGCCCGTCGGCCTCATCGTCCTGGACGGTTTCGGCAAGGCCCCGGACTCTCCCTGGAACGCCATCTCCCGCGCGAGCACCCCCACGCTCGACCGCCTCTACGCGGAGCGCCCCTGGACGATGGTCGAGACCTCGGGCGAGCGGGTGGGCCTCCCCGAGGGGCAGATGGGAAATTCCGAGGTGGGCCACACCATCCTGGGCGCCGGCCGCATCGTCTACCAGGACACGGTGCGCATCTCGAAATCGATCCGGGACGGAGATTTTTTCGTCAATCCCGAGCTTGTGGCGGCCTGCGGGGCGGCTTCCGCATCGAGCGGGGCGCTCCATCTCTTCGGTCTGCTCTCTCACGGCGGCGTCCACTCCCTCCAGCAGCACCTCTATGCCCTCGTCGAGCTGGCCGAGCGTCAAAACGTCCCGCGGGTGGTCGTTCACGCTTTCCTCGACGGGCGCGACACGCCCCCCACTTCCGGCGCCACGAACGTGCGCGAGCTGCTGACCTTCCTCGAAGAGTATCCGCGCGCCCGGCTCGGCTCGATCGTGGGGCGCTATCACGCGATGGATCGTGACAAGCGCTGGGACCGCGTGGAACGGGCCTATCGCCTGCTCACGGAAGGCGAGGCCGAGCGCAGCGTGCCCGACGCCGAGGCCGCCGACGCCGTCATGCAGGCCTACGAGCGCGGGATCACGGACGAGTTCATGGAGCCGATCTCGGTGAGGGAGTCGGTCTCCGGTCCGGCTCGAATCGTCGCGGAAAACGACTCGGTCGTCTTCTTCAACTTCCGGGCCGACCGCACGCGCGAGCTCACCCGCGCGTTCTTCCAGAAAGACTTCGACGGCTTCACGCGCAGGGTCCACCCGGCGGTCACGTTCACCACGATGACCGAGTACCAGGAAGAGTTCCCCCTGCCGGTCGCCTACCCGCCGCAATCGCTCGTCAACTCGCTTCCGCAGGTGCTGGCGAACGCCGGGCTCACGAACCTGCGCATCGCCGAGACGGAGAAATACGCCCACGTCACGTTCTTCTTCAACGGCGGGGACGAGAAGGTGTTTCCGGGCGAGGTGCGGATCCTGGTGCCCTCGCCGCACGTCGCCACCTACGATCTGAAGCCCGAGATGTCCGCCGTGGAGCTCACCGACAAGCTCGTCGAGGCGCTCGAGGCCGACCGCTTCGACTTCTTCCTCGTGAACTACGCCAACTGCGACATGGTGGGACACACGGGGAATCTCGAGGCCGCGCAGAAGGCGGTCGAGACGGTGGACCAGTGCGTCGGCCGGGTGCTCGAGGCCGTCGTCCGGAAGGGCGGCGCCGCCCTCGTCACCGCCGATCACGGCAACGCCGAGAAGATGTGGGACGAGGAGCGCAACGAGCCCTTCACCGCGCACACCGTCGGCCCCGTCCCGCTCATCCTCGAGGCGTCGGGCGCGCCGCGCGAGGATTGCGCCTCGCTGGCCGGAGGCGGCTCGCTCGAGGATGTCGCCCCGACGCTGCTCGGCCTGCTCGAGATCCCCCTTCCGGCCGAGATGACGGGTCACGACCTGCGCCGAGGCATCGGCAAGCACCGCCCATGAAGCCGCGCCGCGAGAGCACGATTCCGTCCTTTCGTCGTGATAATCCGGTTCGAGGGGGGTCTCCCATGAAGAAAGCCGTCTGGTGCGTGGTCGCCTTGCTCATCGGTTTCAATGCCGCGCGGTCGGAGGCTCAGGACGTGGTGCGCCTCGGCAACCTGAAGTTCGCGCACTACGGCGCGGTCTGGTACATGAAGGAGATCGCCCCCAAGTACAACCTGAAGATCGAACAGAAGATCTTCGCCAAGGGGCTCGACATCATCCCGGCGATCCTGGCCGGCGAGATCGACCTCTCGGCGAGCGCGCTCGACGCCGCCATCGCGGGACGCGCGGCCGGCGCCCCGGTCTACGTCGTCGCGGGTTTCGCCAAGGGGGGCATCCGCATCGTGGGACGCACCGACCTGAACCTGAAGTCGGTGGCGGCGCTCGAGGGGAAGAAAGTGGGCGTGGCGCGCGGGGGCGCGCAGGAGCTCTCGCTGCTGGCCGAGCTCGCCAAGAACAAGCTCACCTGGTCGGACAAGGGGGACAAGAACGTGCAGGTCGTCTACCTCGCGTACGCCGACCTGAACGGCGCGCTCCTGGGCAAGAGCATCGACGCGATGTGCCAGTCCGAGCCGCAGTCGTCACAGGCGATCGCCAAGGGATACGGCACCGAGATCCTCAAGCCTTACGACACGCCGATGGGCGAGCCCATCCGCGCGCTCATCGTGACGAAGAAGCTCTACGACGAGCGGCGCGACGTGGCGCAGCGCGTGCTGAGCTGCTTCGTCGATGCGACGAAGCAGTTCCTCGAGAAGCCCGAGCTGGCGGAGAAGTACGTGCGCGAGTCGGTCTTCAAGGGCCAGCTCACGAGCGAGGACTACAAGGAGGCCATCGGGAACTCCCCGTTCACCTACGACATCACGGCCGAGCACGTGCAGACGACCGCCGACATGATGGCGAAGTTCGGCGTGGGACGGATGGAGAAGGTGCCGCAGGCCGCCGAGTGGGTGAAGCTCGATCTTCTGCAGAAGGCCAAGCGCGACCTCGGCGCCAAGTAGAGAGAGCGCCGCGTGAACGGCCGATTCTCGCGGGATCTGCTGGTCTCGATCGCCGTTCCCGTCGCTCTGCTGGCGATCTGGGAAACGCTTTCGCGCACGGGGGTCATCAACCCGCTCATCCTGCCAGCTCCCTCGAAGGTGCTGCTGCGCTGGCTGGATTACGCGCGCCCGCGCGAGCCCTTCGACCCCGCCGCCGGCAGCTGGCTGAAGTGGCTCTTCTCCGGCGAGCTGCCGCACGACGCCGTCGCCAGCCTCACGCGCGTGCTGCTGGGGTTCGCGGTGGGCGCGGCCATCGCGCTCCCGCTCGGACTCGCCATGGGGGCGTTCGATTCCGTCTACCGGCTCATCAACCCGCTGATCCAGATCCTTCGCCCCATTCCGCCGATCGCCTACATCCCGCTCGCGATCCTCTGGTTCGGTCTGGGGAATCCGCCCGCGGTCTTCCTGATCAGCCTCGGCGCGCTCTTCCCCATCCTGATGAACACGATCGCCGGCGTGCGGCAGGTGGACGGCATCACCATCCGCGCCGCGCGCAACCTCGGGGCGAGCGGCCCCACGCTCTTCTACCGCGTCATCCTCCCCGCCGCCACGCCGAGCATCCTCACGGGCGTGCGGGTCGGTGTGGGGGTCGCGTTCATCGTCGTCATCGTGGCCGAGATGATCGCCGTCAACGACGGCCTGGGCTACCGCATCCTCGAGGCGCGCGAGTTCTTCTGGTCCGACAAGATCATCGCCGGGATGATCTCGATCGGCCTGCTCGGGCTGCTGCTCGACACGCTGGTCAGCCGTCTCTCCGACCACCTCCTGAGGTGGCATCGCGGAATGGAGCGCGGCTCGTGAGCGCCGCTTCCGCGCCCGCTCCCACGAGGCCCGGAGACGAGATCCTCATCCGCGGCGTGTCGAAGAGCTTCGACCAGAAGGGCGCGGGGCCCATGCTCGTGCTCGAGAACATCGAGCTCACGGTGGCTCCTGGCGAGTTCCTCTGCCTGCTCGGCCCCTCGGGCTGCGGAAAGTCGACGCTCCTGAACGCCGTCGCGGGTTTCTCGCTCCCGACCGCCGGCAGCATCGACGTGGGGGGGCGGCGCGTGGCCGGCCCGGGGCCCGATCGCGCGATGGTGTTCCAGGAATACGCCCTCTTCCCGTGGATGACGGTGGCCGAGAACGTGGCCTTCGGTCTCGAGGTCCGCGGCGAAAAAAAGGCGATCGTGAGGAAGAAGGTCGACGAGCTCCTCGCCATGCTGTCGCTCGGCGATTTCCGCGACCGCTTCCCGAAGGATCTCTCGGGCGGCATGCGGCAGCGCGTCGCCATCGCGCGCGTGCTCGCGCTCGACTCGTCCACTCTTCTGATGGACGAGCCCTTCGGCGCGCTCGACGCGCTGACGCGCCGCAACCTGCAGGACGAGGTGCTGCGGCTCTGGGCGGCGGTGACGAAGACCATCCTCTTCGTGACGCACGGCATCGAGGAATCGATCTACCTGGCCGACCGCATCGTGGTGATGACGTACCGGCCGGGGCGCGTGAAGAAGATCGTCACGGTGACGCTGCCGCGCCCGCGCGACGTGGCCTCGCCGGAATTCAACGAGCTCAAGCGCGAGCTATCGGCCCTCGTGATGGAAGAGCAGCACTTTCACGCGGACGCCGAGCTTCATCGTTCCACCGCCGACTGACTTTTTGTTCCCTCG
>JBDSFL010000458.1:0-3574 GCA_039919545.1 Thermoanaerobaculia bacterium
CATGGGGTGGCCTTCGTAGAAGTGGACCCGCCCTGCGAGGACCACGACGGGCACCCCGCGCACGCGGCCCGCGACGAGGGTACCGGCGTGCCCCACCACCGCCGAGGCCGGGAACCCTGGTATCTGCGCGTACGGAATCGAAACACTCTCCGTCACCGAGTCCGCGAAATCGCCCAGCCCGGAACCGAGGATCACTCCGACCGCGGGGGGCGACGGAAGCCTCTCGCGGATCCACTCCACCGTCTCGTTCAGGCGCTGATCCATCAACAACTCCCTCGTCGCTGCGTGCAGGCTCGAACCACGTTCCCGCCTTCCCTATCTCTGGAGGATGCCGGCGATCGTGGCGCTCATGAAAGTCGCCATCGAGCCGCCCAGCAGCGCCCAGAACCCGAGGCGGGCGATGTCGCCCTTGCGGGCGGGCGCCAGGCCGCCGATCCCGCCGATCTGGATTCCGATCGACGAGAAGTTCGCGAAGCCGCACAGGGCGAAGGACGCGATGAGACGCGATTTCTCCGAGCCCCAGACCGCGATCTTCGACATCTCGGCGTAGGCCACGAACTCGTTCAGCACGGTCTTGAAGCCGATGAGGCGCGCGACCTTGCTGCAATCGATGGAGGGCACGCCCATCACCCACGCGAGGGGCCAGAGGAGCCGCGAGAAGATCCACTGCAAAGTGAACTGCTCATCGGGAGTGGTGGCGCCCCAGGAAGCGAAGTTCGTGTGGTTGCCGACCCAGATCAGGCCGCCGTTGAAGAGCGAGATGAGCGCGATGAAGGCGATCAGCATCGCGACGATGTTGATCGCCAGCGACATTCCTTGAGAGGCACCAGCGGCCGCGGCCTCGATCACGTTGGCGTGCTCTTTCTCGACGTTCATCTTGACGCTGCCGGCAGTCGCGGGCTCCTCCGTCTCGGGCCGCAGCATCTTGGCCATGACGATGGTCGCGGGTGCGGCCATCACCGAGGCCGTGATGAGGTAATTGGCGGGGATGCCCATCGCCGCGTAGGCCAGCAGGACGGCCCCGGAGATGTGCGCCATGCCTCCGGTCATCATGGTGAGCAGCTCGGACATCGTCATGCGGGCGATGTACGGCGCGATGATGATCGGCGCCTCCGTCTGCCCGATGAAGATGTTCGCCGCCACGGCCAGCGACTCGGCACCCGACACGCGCATGAGCTTCGTCATCACGACGGCGAAGACCTGGACGACCCGCTGCATCACGCCGAGGTGGTAAAGGATCGTGAAGAAAGAGGCGATGAAGATGACGATCGGCATCACCTTGAACGCGAAGATGAACGGGTTGAAATCGACGCCGGTCGCCTTGCTGATCTGGCCTCCGACCGCCGGGTCGGACAGCCACGAGAAGACGAACTGCGCCCCCTTGTCCGAGTAGCTGATGGCCCCCGTGATGCCGTCCGAGAACGACTTGAGGATATCGGCGCCCGTTTGCCATGAGATGACGAGCCAGCCGAGCGCGAACTGCAGGACGAGCCCCCAGCCCACGGTGGCCCAGCGGATCTTCGAACGATCTTTCGAGAGGAGAAACGCGACACCCAGAATGACCACGAGACCGATCACGCCTTGAAAACGATCCAACCCGTCCTCCTCGTCGGCGCTCCCGCTCGGTGCGCGAAGGCGCTCGCATCCCGCCCCTTCCCTGGTCCGTTCGAAATGACGCGCTCCAGGAAGGCGGAGAGTTCGCCCTGCAGAGGGTGACGTTCCAACGGTTTGAAGAAGAAAACGAGGAGGAGAGGATAACCCGAGAGGAGAGTCGGCGCCTCTGAATCCGCGCGGGAAAGGTCTCGCGGGTCAGATGGAGCGGCGGATCGACGGGAGAAAGCTCTTCCCCGCCAGCGATTCGACGCCCAGGTGCGCGGCCACCGTGGCTCCCAGATCGGCGAACGAATCGCGCGAGCCCACGTCAGCCCCGGACACGACACGCGGCCCCGCGGCCACCATCGGCACGTACTCCCGCGTGTGGTCGGTCGAGACGTCGGACGGGTCGCCGCCGTGGTCGGCCGAGATGAAGAGGAAGTCCATCTGGCGGAGCGAACCGAGGAGCTCGGGGATGAACGAGTCGAATTCCTCGAGGGCTTTTCCGTACCCGATCGGGTCGTTACGGTGGCCGTACTTCGTGTCGAAATCCACCAGATTCGTGAAGATGAGGTCGTCGTTGCGGTTCCGGATGGCGCCGATCGTCTTCTCGATCCCGTCATGGTTCGACTCGGTGTGTACGGCGGAGGTCATGCCGCGGCCCGCGAAGATGTCCTCGATCTTGCCGAGGGCATGGACGGTCCGGCCCGATTCCTTGATGACGTCGAGGAGCGTGGGAAGCGGCGGCGCCACGGAGAAGTCCTTGCGGCGATGGGTGCGCCGGAAGGATCCCGGCTCGCCCACGAAGGGGCGCGCGATGACGCGTCCCACCTGATGCGGACCGACGAGGATGTCGCGCGCCGACTGGCACCACGCATAGAGCTTCTCGATGGGGACCATCTCTTCGTGAGCGGCGATCTGGAAGACGGAATCGCCGGACGTGTAGACGATGGGCCGACCGGAGCGAAGATGCTCGGGCCCCAGCTCATCGAGGATGACGGTGCCGGAGGCCGCGTGGTTGCCGAGGACTTTTCGGCCGACGGCTTTCTCGAACGGCGCGATCACATCGGCCGGAAAGCCCTCGGGATAGAGCGGGAAAGGGATGTCCAGGCTGAGACCCATCATCTCCCAGTGACCGGTGGTCGTGTCCTTGCCCGCAGAGGCTTCCGCCATGCGCCCGAAGGCGCCCGACGGCGCCGGAAGAGCTGCCGGCGCGTCCTCGTAGAGCGTGTGCAGCAGGCCCAGCTTCATGAGATTGGGAAGTGAGGGCTTCGCATCGCGGAGCACGTGCTGAAGGGTCTTCTTCCCCGCGTCCCCGAACTGATCGGCATCCGGAGCGGGCCCGACGCCCAACCCATCGCAGACGATGACGATCGCTCGAGGTTTCAAAGCGTTTCTCCTCTGATTCGTGAACGATCCGGGAGCGGGGCCGTGCCCCCGGACCTCGAAGACTCCTAGGAAAGGCTCGCGGCTTTCTGTTGGGCGTCGCCGCGGAGGGAAGAGTCCGGGAAATCGCTGACGACGCGCTGGTAGAAGGTCTTCGCTTCCGCCGTCTGGCCAGCCTTCTCGTAGAGGCGGGCGAGCGTGAAGATGAGCACGTCTTTCGGCAGGGGCGAGTCGGTCGAATCGAGATACTTCTTCGCCGCCTCGATGGCGTCCTTCGTCCGCCCGGCGGCCGCTTGAGCATCGAGCATCGACACCGCAGCGATGCCGGAGGCGACCGAGCCGCTCCCCGACTGGGCGAAGGACTTCACCGCGTCGAGAGTGGTACCCGTAGCGGCAGGGGTTCCTTCCATGCCGAGGATGAGCAGCGCCGCCGCCTCGCCCGGAGTCGAGGAGGGGGAATCGGCGACGAGAGCCTTCAGCTCTTTCTTCACTTCGGCCGTCCGCTCGGCAGCGTCTTTGAACACCTTCTGGCCGCTGGCCACCGCCGTGCCGTCCGTGACGAGGGGAGCGTCATACAGGGAGAGCGCATGCCCGA
>JBDSFL010000545.1:0-3582 GCA_039919545.1 Thermoanaerobaculia bacterium
AAGTCGAGGATCTTCACGCGGCCGTCCGAGGCGAGGATCAGGTTGGACGGCTTGATGTCGCGATGGATCATGCGGTTCTGGTGGGCGAAGCCGAGGCCTTGCGCCACCTGGATCGCGATCGAAACGCATTCCGTGCTCGAGAGCCGCCGCTGGGCGAGGAGCCGGTCGAGCGGCTCGCCCTGCAGGTACTCCATGACCAGGTACGGCACTCCGCTCGGCAGCCCCTCATCGCGCGAATCCGTGACGCCCACCTCGTGAATCGTCACGATGGAGGGATGATTCAGAGCGGCCACGGTGCGGGCCTCGGAGATGAGGCGCGCCTTCAGCTTCTCGTCGTCGTGCGAGGCGGCCGGGAGGATCTTGATGGCGACCTGGCGCTGCAGATCGGGATCGAGCGCGAGGAAGACCTCTCCCATCCCTCCGCGGCCGATGAAGCGGAGCACCTGATAGCGGCCGATGGTGCGAGGTTCGTGCGGCTCGGGCATGCGAAAGCCGAGTATAGGGGGCGCCTGTGAGGGGGTTTCAGGGCCTCGCGGCCGTCCCGCGGATCTGCTGGAGCAGGCGCCGGCGCTCCTCGACGATGCGATCGAATTTCACTTGCTGAGGCGCAGTCAGGGCGGCCCGGACGCGGCCCGAAGCGCGCTCGAAAATGGCCGTGACGTGAGGCATGAGATCGGTCTTCAGCGACAGCATCTCGTCGCGCGAGCTGTGCACCGCGTCGCGCACCGCGACCTTCTGGGCCTCGGTGAGGCTCAGCTCGCGATCCAGCTTGTAGACCACGAGCTGCGCCATCGGGTCGGGCGCGTGGAAGATGCGGTTCTCGATGCGCAGCCGATACAGCTGCAGCGACGCCGCACCACAGAGGCCGCCCGCGAGAAAGACGAAGAGCACGGCCAGGCGCGCGCCCCAGCGCGTCATCGCAGCCCTCCCGCGCCCGAATCGCCGCCGAGAAAAAGGGCCGCGAGCAGGAGGTCGCCGCTGCTGTTCTGCGGCTCGAGAATCCGCGCGATGGCTTCATTCTCCGCACGCACCGCCGCCGCCTGCTGATACGCCGTCACCGCCGAGAGCACGGTGAGGAGGATGGCGAACGCCGGGGCCAGGCTGCGGGCCGCCGCGCCGAGCGCCAGCTCGGCCGGCGCTCGCCCCTTCGTCCGCGCGGCTTCCGACACTTCCGCCGCGATGCGAGCCTCGAGACGGGCCATCAGGAACGGCGTGGGAGGCGCCGGCTCGCCAGAGGCCGCGCACGCTTCGAGGATGCGCCGCAACGCACGTCTTTCTCGTTCAGCGCTTTCGAGGTCGGCCAGCGATTTCTCTTTCCAGAACATCGTCATCTCTCCTTGCGCCCGGCGGCGGCGAATCCCTTCAACCGGCGGCGGGCCCGGAATGCCCGGACCTTCACGTTCGTTTTCGACCAGCCTGTGAGGAGCGCCACCTCCGCCACGGAACGGTCATCCAGCACCGTGAGGGTGAGGACGAGCCGCTCCTCGGGGGAGAGCCGCGCGAGCATGCTTTCGGCGCAGATCCGTGCCTCTTCCCGTTGCCAGAACCCCGCCGCGGGACTTCCCTCCGGAGCCGCCATGCGCTCGAAGAAGTCGGGCAGGTCGGCGGCGAGCTGCGACACATCCGTCTCGGAGCGGCTCTGCTGCTTCCGGAGCTGGTCGTAGCAGCCGTTCACCGTGATCTTGCTCAGCCAGTGCTCGAGGGGCATCTCGCCCCGATAGTCGCCCATCCGGAGAAAGGCTTTCACGAAGACGTCCTGGACCACGTCCTCCACGACCTCGGGGCGCCGGAAGAAGCGCCCCGCGATGCGCGAGAGCTTCGCGTGGTGAGCCTCGACGAGCCGCTCGAACGCCGCCTCGTCCCCGGAGACGATCTGGCGCGCGGTGAGGCGGTCGGAGTGAAGCCGGTCGTTTCCGGTTTCCTGGCGCGTTTCGGGCTCGAGGCCTTCGATCACACCAGAATAGGGAAACACCGCTCCGACCGCCATCGCCTGTCCGTCAGATCCAGTTCGCTGTGTGGGTGAGGAAGGCCTCGATGCGTGAGCTCACCTGCTCGTGCAGGTCGTCGAGGGCGGCCGTCAGCGTACTCCGCTGGCCGGGCGTGAGCACGGCGTGAACCTCGGAGTAGATGGCGGCGCGCTCGACGGCGAGGTCGGAATCGATGCGGGCCACCGCGGCGGAAGCCCTTCGAACCGCGTTGGCGTCGACCGCGGGCTGCCGGATCGCTGAGACGAGCGTCATCCTCGTGTCCTTCTCGGCCAGGCCGAGCGACACCAGCCGCGTCTTGTGGGCCTGGAAGATCCCGCGGATCTCCTGCTTCTGAGAGTCCGAGAGGTCGAGCGTGCTGGCGAGGCTGCCCAGCAGCTGGAGGGGGCCGCCCCGGGTGGCCGTGATCCCCGCGAGCGGGCGGAAACCGGCGGCGCTGGCGCGGGAGGCCGCTCCCGCGATGAGCGTGAGGCCCAGGGCGGAGGCCGCCGCGATGGTGAGGTGCGTGCGGTTGAATTTCATGGTCGTCTCCTTCTTTCGTCATTTTTCCGGTCGATTCGCCGAGGGCCCTCGAAAGGGAAGACGCCAGGAGGAGGGAGGCGGTTACAGAGATCCCTCATCGAGGAATGAAAGCGGAATGAATGCGGTCCGGAGGATCATTCAAGGACAGGCCCGGGCGCAGCCCGAAGAAGAGGATCCATGAAAAACGCCCCTCGTCTCCTCTCGCTCCTGATCATCCTGGCCACGGGAATCGCTCGGCCCGCTGCGGCGGCCCCGGCCGCGAGCCTCGCGAAGGCGACTTTCGCCGGCGGCTGCTTCTGGTGCATGGAGCCGCCGTTCGAGAAGCTGGCTGGCGTCATCTCGGTGACCTCGGGCTATACGGGAGGTCACAAAAAGGACCCGACCTACGAGGAGGTCTCTTCGGGGGTGACGGGCCATGCGGAAGCCGTGCAGATCCTCTTCGATCCGAAGAAGGTCACGTACGCCGAGCTCCTGAAGGTCTACTGGCGCAACGTCGACCCGCTCACGCCCTTCGGCCAGTTCTGCGACCACGGCACGCAGTACCGCACGGGCATCTTCGCGCACGACGAGATTCAACGGAGAGTCGCGGAGCAATCGAAGAAAGAGCTGGAGGATTCAAAGCGCTTCCAGCACGCGATCGTGACGGAGATCGTTCCGGCCACAGCGTTCTATCCGGCCGAGGATTATCACCAGGACTATTACAAGAAGAATCCGGTGCGGTACAAGCTCTACCGCTTCGGCTGCGGACGCGACGCGCGGCTGAAGGAGCTATGGGGCGCCGAAGCGGGAACGCACGAGTGACGCTCGGCCCTGATCGCTCGCCTAAACGATCGTCCCGGGCTTCATATGGGAATCCTCCGGCACGATCACGATGCCGTCGCGCAGGTACCAGCCGTCGCCGTCCTGATCGGGGCGGTCGCGGCCGCCGCGGATGATGCAGCCCTCGCCGATGCGCGCGTTCTTGTCGATGATGGCGCGCTCGATCACGCAGTCGGGCCCGACGCCGGCCGCGTCGATGCCGCGTGCGGCGTTGGCGGCGCGCAGCTCGTCTTCCTCGTAGAAGTCGTTCCCCATC
>JBDSFL010000566.1:0-5457 GCA_039919545.1 Thermoanaerobaculia bacterium
TTCGCGACGAAGGCGGGGGCCACGACGAGGAGCGCCGCGGTGGCGCCGAAGACCGGTGGGTAGGCGCGCAGCGCGAACAGGAGACGGGCGCCGCGCGTGCCCGCCACACGCCTCAGCCGCGAGCTCGATCGCCACAGCGCCGCGACCAATGCGGCGCCGACCGCGCTCGCGATGCCGTAAGACGAGAAGACCAGGAGGGCGACAAGGAACGCGAACCTCACGGACCGCCCTCCAGCTCACGACGCTTCGAGCGCACGAGCCGCTCGAGCTCGTCGAGCATCGCGCGGTCGCTTTCGCTGACCGCGTCGACGATTGCCGAGAGGATCGGCCGAGCCGCGGGGTCGCTTCCGAGCAGCGCGACGACGACTGCCGAGGCCGATTGCCGCGAGAGTTCTTCGCGGCTCACGCGTGCCGAGTAGACGAAGCCGCGTCCCTCTCGGTGGCGAACCAGGAGCTCCTTCTTGAAGAGCCGGTCGAGCGTCGTCATGACCGTGGTGTAGGCCGGTGGGCCCCCCAGCGCCTCTCTCACGTCGCGAACATTCGAGGGCTCGCCCCGCCGCCAGATGATCTCCATCACCTGAGCCTCGAGGGGGCCCAGGGTGCTGGCTCCCCGAGGGGAAAGGCCGAACGGCAACATGGCGTGAGCACTATCGGAGGCCTCCCCGTACCTGTCAACGGTCGAGATACGCGGTGTAGCATCCTGCGCCATGGACGAGTACTCGATCGCATGGACTGATTCGGAAGAGCGGGTCGAGGGACCGTTTCCCGACGTCGAGGTGGCCGCCGAGGCTGCGCGACAGACCGCGAACCTCGTTCAGCGGCCGGTTCGTGTGCTGCGGCACGACGGCACGACCCTGATGACGATCTTCCCGGCCGCGCCCACGATGGTGAGTGTGCGTCGACCTAAAGCCTGACGCCCCCGGAACGTTGACGGGCGGATGTAAGCTTCTTCATCGTGTCCGAAGGAAGCTCGGTGGTCCACGTGTCGGAGCTGACGCGCCGCTTCGGTGGCAGGACCGTTCTGGCCTCGGTCAGCTTGACCATCCCGCGCGGAACGGTCCACGGCCTCGTCGGCGCGAACGGTGCGGGAAAGACGACGCTGATCAAGCATGTGCTGGGATTGCTGCGGGCGGAGAGCGGCTCGGTGCGCGTGTTCGGCCTCGATCCCGTGGCGGATCCGGTGGGCGTGCTGTCTCGCATCGGGTATCTCTCCGAGGAGAACGACCTGCCGGGCTGGATGTCCGTCGAGGAGCTGATTCGTTATTCACGCGCGTTCTATCCGGCCTGGGATGACGTGTACACCGAGGAGCTCCGCACGATCTTCAAGCTCGATCCCGGCGCCCGGATCAAGAGCCTCTCGAAAGGGCAGAAGGCGCGAGCGGGGTTGCTCGTGGCGCTGGCCTATCGGCCCGAGCTGCTGGTGCTGGACGAGCCCTCGTCGGGCCTCGATCCCATCGTTCGCCGCGACATTCTCGGGGCCGTTCTGAGGACCATCGCCGATGAGGGGCGCACCGTGCTCTTCTCGTCGCACCTGCTCGACGAAGTGGAGCAGGTCGCGGACCACGTCACGATGATCAGCCAGGGCAGGGTCGTGCTGAGCGCTCCGCTCGATGCCATCAAGGAAGCGCACCGCGTCGGCGAGCGATTGCCAACCCTCGAAGAGGTTTTCGTGGCCCGTGTCGGCACGCCCGCGGTGAAGGATCCCTGACGCCATGAGATCGCCCGCAGCCGCCATCGCCTGGGAATTCCGGCGCCGGCATCGCTGGGGGCTGATGGCGGTGATCGCGTATCTGCTGTTCATCGCCACGCTCAGACTCTCGAGGTTCGGGGCCGCGGAGCGTGTCGATTTCGAAGACGCCGAGAGCTTTGCGCTCGCGGTCGTGGTGCCCCTCACGGCCACGTTTCTGTACCTCCTCGCGGTCTTCACTCACGGCCTCGCGGGCGACCTGGCCGCGCGGCAGTCGATGTATCCGGCGCGCATGTTCACGCTCCCCGTCACTGCGGCGGCGCTGGCCGGCTGGCCGATGGTCTACGGAACCGTGTCGATGGCGACGCTGTGGACGGTGACGCGGCTCTTCGGGGTCTGGCCGTCGGGTATTGACGTGCCGGTCCTCTGGCCGGCGCTCCTCGCCGCGTCACTCCTCGCCTGGACGCAGGCGCTGACCTGGATGCCCTACGGCCTGCCGGGGCTGCGCGTCATCGTCACCATCCTGTGGTTGGCGGCCATCGACGCCGTGGTGATGGTGGCGCTCCATTTCCGGGCCTCGGAACCCGTGATGCTCGCGCTCCTGGCTCCGCACCTTCCGCTCGCGTATCTCGCGGCGCGCCATGCCCTTTCGCGGGCTCGCCGCGGTGACGTTCCCGACTGGCGGGGCCTCTTCCTTCGTGGCGGGACGCCGGAGCAGGCGCATTCCCGCGCGACGCGCCGCTTTTCTTCCCCGACCCGTGCTCAGGAGTGGCTCGAATGGAAGCGGCACGGCCGATCGCTCCCTCTCCTGGTGGGAATCCTCCTGCCGGTCGAGCTTTCGTTGCTGGTCGTCTTCCGCGAGACGCCGGTGCTCGTGCTCGAAACGCTCGTCCTCGCGCTCACCACGCCACCCATCATGGCCGCGTTCGTGGGCGCGACCGTCGCGAAGGGGAACCCTTCCGGCAGCGATCCCCATGGTCTCTCTCCCTTCATCGCGACGCGGCCCCTCACGAGCGCTTCGCTCGTCGCCGCCAAGCTGACGATGACGATCCGGAGCACGCTCGCCGCGTGGGTGCTGGTGCTCATCGCCATTCCCGCCGCGCTCGTGCTTTCCGGCACGACGCCCCTCGTGCTGGACCGGGCGCGTGAAGAATTCGCCTTCCTCGGGGCGCCCCGCGCCGTCGCACTCGGGTGCCTGATCATCACGGCGCTCGTGATGTCCACCTGGAAGCAGCTCGTGAACGGGCTCTTCATCGGCCTGAGCGGCCGGGAATGGGCGGTGAAGGCGAGCATCTTCGGCGTGCTGTCGTTCCTTGCCGTCATCGGGCCCGCGGCCCGCTGGCTCTTCGGGAGCAGCGCAGCGATTGCCGTGGTGTGGAACGCCCTTCCGTGGATCATCGCGGTCCTCGTGTGCGTGAAGCTCACGGCCGCCGCGTGGGTCGCGTTTCGGCTCCAGCAGAACAGGCTGCTCGGCGACGGCGCGCTCGTTCTCGGTGCCGCTTGCTGGGATGTCAGCGTGTTCGTCCTTTACGGCGTGCTCGTGTGGCTCGTCCCCGAGGTGCTGGTCAGGGGCTCGCTGCTCGCCCTCGTCGCGATCCAGGAGGTGCCGCTGGCGCGGATCTCGGCGGCCCCGCTGGCGCTCGCCTGGAATCGGCATCGGTGATGGACGGGACGAAGCGAGGCGGGACCATCGTTTCCGGCGCCGTGCTGATCCTCCTCGGCCTGCCGCTCGTGCTGGCTCTGTCCCAGGAGATTTCTTTTTCGGTCCGCAACAGGACGAACGGAACGATCGTTTCGTCAGGCCAGAAGAGAACGTACCTGCTTCATGTTCCTCCTGGGTATCGCCGCGCGAAGCCGGCCTCGCTGGTCATCAGCCTGCACGGGGCCGCGGGATGGCCGGTTCAACAGATGGAGACGAGCCGGTGGAACCGGCTCGCCGACGAGCAGGGCTTCATCGTCGTCTTTCCATCGGGACTGGAGTCTGCCGGGCCCAGGCTGTGGCACGTCGGGCAGGGTGCCGGGCTCGAGCGCGACGTGCGGTTCATCTCGGAGCTGATCGACGCGTTGAGTGCGGCGTACGCGATCGACGCGACGAGGATCTACGCGAACGGACTGTCGAACGGGGGAGCCATGGCCTTCGTTCTCTCCTGCACGCTGTCCGATCGCATCGCCGCGATCGGAATGGTGGCGTCCGCACAGACGCTCCCGTGGAGCTGGTGTGCGGACCGGCGTGCGGTGCCGATGATCGCGTTTCACGGAACCAAGGATCCGATCATTCCGTACGGTGGTGGACGCTCGCCGATCGCTCCCGATCTGTTCCCCAGCGTTCCCGTCTGGACGGCGCGCTGGGCGCGCCAGAACGGGTGCGGAGCTTCCGTCGAGTCCCGCATGGCCGCCGACGTCACCCGCATCGCGTACGGCGGCTGCACCGACGCCGCCTCGGTGGTCCTCTACCGGGTGGAGGGCGGAGGCCACTCGTGGCCGGGTGGAAAGCCGCTTCCGGAATGGTTGGTCGGCACGACGAGCGACGGCATCGACGCGACGCGTGTGATGTGGGAGTTCTTTCGAGAGCATCCGCTGCGACACGCGGCGTCGGCGTCCGTCCCGTCGAAGCTCAGCGCGACGGAGGAGCCGTGAACCCGTCCGTGAACGCGTCCTGAAGGGAAAGGCTCGAAGCCTTCGCCGTCGTTTCCACGACCGGTCGCGTTTCGCGAACGGCCTCGAAGCCCACCAGCTGTCCCGCGTCTTCGTCCCAGAGCCGGAGGCTCAGGCAGCGAATCCCCTCCCGGATGGAGATGGGTGTGCAGGGAAGCTCAGGGTTCTCGCGAAAGCATTCGGCCAGCCGATAGTTCGGGATCTGGCTGGACAGATGGTGGATGTGGTGGAAGCCGATGTACCCGGTACACCAGTGAAGCCAGCGGGGGAGGTCGAGGAACGAGCTGCCGTCGAGGGCGGCCCGCTCGGGGCTCCACGCGGTTCCGCGAGCCCAGTAGTTCGGATCGAACTGGTGCTGGACATAGAAGAGGAAGACGCCGATCGCACCGGCGATCAGCAGGGTGGGCAGCTGCACGAGCAGCATCGAACGCCAGCCGACCGTGGCGCAGAGCGCGCCGACGAGCGCGGCGAGCCCCAGGTTCGTCCAAAGGACGCTGGCCCACTCGCGCTTCCACGACTTCGGGAGGTCGATCGGGAGCCGGTGCTTGAGGATGATCTGGTAGGTCGGGCCGATGCCGAGCAGCACGATCGGATGACGGTAGAAGCGGTAGACGAACCGCACCAGCCACGTCGCGGCTCGATACTCATCGACGGTCAGCGTCCAGATGTCGCCGAATTCCCGCTGATCGAGCTTGCCCGAGGTGGCGTGATGAAGGGCGTGCGTGCGCCGCCAGTAGGCGTAAGGGAAGAGGGTGAAGACGCCGATGACCGAGCCGAGAAGGTCGTTGGCCTGGCGCGAGCGGAAGAAACCGCCGTGCCCGCAGTCGTGCTGGATGATGAACAGGCGGGTGAACAGGAAGGCCTGAGGCACGGCCAGGAGGAGCGTGAGCCCGTAGGACACGTGGAGGCTCCGGTACATGAGGACCCAGAGGGCGAAGAACGGAACCACGGTGTTCACGAGCTGCAGGACGGCGGCACGAACGCTGGGAGTGCGGTAACGCGCAAGCGCATCGCCCCAGCCTAGGAGCCTGTCCGAGTAATCCCGGGAATCGCATTCCGGGCGCCGCGGGGTCGATTGCAAGGCGGCGCGACGACTGGTGATACGGGTCATCCCC
>JBDSFL010000637.1:0-6523 GCA_039919545.1 Thermoanaerobaculia bacterium
GAGCGTGGCGGTGACGCTGGAGCCCGGGCTCTCGCCGCAGGAGGGGGCCCGCCGCATCCAGCAGGCCGTGCGCAAGCGCTTCGTCCTGCGCGTGCAGACGAACGGCGCGCTGCGACGCCACGTGCTGAAGGTGTTCGACCGGACCTTTGCGGTGACGTACGCCCTCGAAGCCGTTGCGCTCGCCGTCGCGGTGCTGGGCGTCTTCAACACGCTCCTGGCGCTGGTGCTCGAGAGGCGGCGCGAGATCGGCCTCCTCCGCGTGCTCGGCGCGTCCACGTCCCGGGTGGCCCGCGCCGTTCGCCTCGAGGCCGCGGCCATCGGCGGGCTCGGCGCGCTGCTGGGGCTGGCGGCCGGCGCGGCGATGTCGGTGGTGCTCGTGCGCGTGATCAACAAGCAGTCCTTCGGGTGGACCATCGACACGCACTGGCCCTGGGGATTCCTTGCCGCCGCCATCAGCCTCGTGCTCGTGACCACGGCCGCGGCGGCGCATCATCCGGCCCGCCTCGCCGCGGCGATCGATCCCGCCGCGGCGCTGCAGGAGGAATGAACGAGAGATGAAACAGATGAATGAGAGATGAGAGCTGAGCTCCCGATGAATCGCCTGCGCCGCAGGCCGTCGTCCATCGCCCGTTGGCTGAGCCTCGGCGGCGTCGCGCTGCTGCTGACGGGCGGGCGCGCGGAGACTGCCGAAAAACGCTTCGCGTTCGACCCCGCGCGCCCGCTCGCGTTTCCGCGCGATCACGGCGCGCACGATGACGCGCGCATCGAGTGGTGGTACGTGACGGGCCATCTGCGCGACGCGCGCGGGAGGGAATCGGGCTATCAGCTCACATTCTTCCGGACCGGAGTTTTCGACACGGCGCCCGCCGCGGGCGGCTCGCCTCTGCAGGCGCGCGATCTGTATCTGGCGCACTTCGCCATCACCGATGCTTCCGGCTCGTTCCGGTTCGCCGAGAGAGCGCATCGCACGGGGATCGCGGCCGGGGCGAGCGCCGGCCGGCTCGACGTTCACAACGAGGACTGGAGCCTGCAGGAGCTGGGAGGCAGCCTCGTGCTCGAGGCCCGCCGAGGCTGGGGCGCCGAGCTCGAGCGGCTGTCGCTGATCCTGACGCCCGAGAAACCTCTCGTGCTGCACGGGGATCGCGGGCTCTCGCGAAAAGGGACGGAGCCCGATGCCGTGAGCCGCTACGTGAGCTTCACGCGTTTGAAGACGGCCGGATGGCGCACGCGGGGAGACGTTTCCGAGCCGGTCGAGGGCAGCTCGTGGCTGGATCACGAGTGGGGCCCGGGTGTCCTCGGCCCGGAGAGCGCGGGCTGGGACTGGTTCGCGCTGCAGCTCGAAGACGGGCGCGAGCTGATGCTCTACCGCATCCGCGCGCGCTCCGGAAGCGCGTCCCCCTTCAGCTCGGGCACGCTCGTGAGGAAAGACGGGACGGCCGTCGCGCTCACGTCGTCCGATTTCACGATCGAGGAGACCGCGCGCTGGAAGAGCCCACGCAGCGGCGCCACGTATCCCGCACGCTGGGTGCTGCGCGTCCCGCGCGAATCGCTCGCGCTCGAGGTCGTCCCGCTCGTCGCCGATCAGGAGCTCGTCACCCCGGGCTCCACGCACGTGACTTACTGGGAAGGCGCGTGCGCGGTGCGTGCAGTTGACGGTGATGATCGGGCCCAGCTCGGACGCGGCTACGTGGAGCTGACGGGCTACGCGGGAGCGGGGGGGCTCGGGCTGCTGACCGCGCGATAAGATAGAAGTCTCCATGAGCGAAGATCAGGAAACCCGCGCGGCCGCGCTGTGGGAAGAAGGCACCCGCTCCCTCCTCTCCGGCGACATCGAGGACGCCATCGACTTCTTCACCCGTTCGCTGAAGGTGCTCCCCACCGCCGAGGGATACACGTTCCGCGGCTGGGCCTTCTCGCACCAGGGCCGCTTCGACGAGGCGATCCTCGAGTGCCAGAAGGCGATCGCGACGGATCCCTCCTTCGGGAACCCGTACAACGACATCGGCTGCTACCTGATGAGCCTGAAGCGCTCGTCGGAGTCGATTCCCTGGTTCAAGAAGGCCAAGAAAGCCGAGCGGTACGAGCCGCGGCACTTCCCCTCGCTGAACCTCGGGCGCATCCACTTCGAGAGGGGCGAGTTCGCCGAGGCCTTCACCGAATTCCAGGAGGCTCTGGAGTGGCATCCCAACGATCCGGTGGCGTCGGCGTTCCTCGCGCGCATGCGCACCCAGGTGAACTGAGGCGGGCGATCAGGGCCCGCTAGCGGCGTTGTCGTTCGGTCGGTTTCGCTCGACGTAGCTCCGCTACGCCTTCGCTCGCCTTCCTCCTCCGCCTTGCTATCGAACCCTTCTCCCCCGCCTCTGCTTCGTCCTCTTATTCAGGAGAAGCGCCGGGATCGGTCGCGTTGTTTTCGTCTCGGAGCTTGCTGTGGCGCGCGCTGTAGACGAAGTACGCGCAGAGGCCCACGGCGAGCCAGATCCAGAAACGGATCCACGTGTGGCGCGGCAGGCCGTAGGCCAAGTACACGCAGAAGATCACGCCGAGAGGGGCCGTGAGCCAGATGAAGGGCGCGCGAAATTTTCGCTCGGCTTCGGGACGTCGCACCCGCAGGATCAGGATCCCAGCGCACACGAGGATGAAGGCGAACAGGGTGCCGATGTTCGTCAGCTCGATGATCTCGTCGATGTTCATGAAGCCGGCCGGCAGGATCACGATGAGGCCCGTGAGCAGCGTGGCGTTGAGCGGCGTGCGGAATCGCGGGCTCACCTTGCCAAACCACGGCGGGAGCAGCCCGTCGCGGCTCATCACCATGAAGATGCGCGGCTGCGCCATCTGATAGACGAGCAGCGCGCTTCCGAGAGCGATCACCGCGCCCACGCTGATGAGCGCGGAGATCTTGTTCATGCCGATGCTGGCGAAGGCGTGAGCGATCGGATCGGCGATGCCCTGGTAGGCCTTGTAGGGGAGCATCCCCGAGATCACCGCGCACACGCCGACGTAGAGAAACGTGCAGACGATGAGGCTGCCGATGATGCCGCGCGGCAGCGCGTGCCCGGGGTCCTTGCATTCTTCCGCGGTCGTGGACACCGCATCGAAGCCGATGAACGCGAAGAAGATGATGGCCGCCCCCGCTTGCACGCCGTGCCAGCCGTTGGGCATGAACGGGTGGTAGTTCACGGGGTTCACATAGAAGGCGCCGATGGCGATGACCAGCAGCAGCAGCAGCACTTTCAGCGAGACCATGATGTTGTTCGCCTTGACCGATTCCTTCACGCCCCACACGCAGAGCGCCGTCACGACGAACGTGATGAACATCGCGAGGACGTTCATGCCGACGGGGACGCCGCCGAGCATGGGCGCCTTCTCGAGCGCGCTCCAGTTCACGAACGTGGCCGCGCCGTCGAGCGTGCCCGCCTTGGCCTGGGCCAGATAGCCGAGCTTCTGCGAGAAGGTGAGCGCGCCCTGATGAGCCGCCGCGAAGTCCACGGTGGGAAACAGCATCGTGCGCGGATCCATGCAGAGCCAGCGCGGCAGGTTCAGCCCGAAGCCCCGGAGCAGGTTGTCCATGTAGCTGCCCCAGCTGATGGCGACCGCGACGTTCGACACCGCGTACTCCAGCAGCAGGTCCCACCCGATGATCCACGCCATCAGCTCGCCCATCGTGGCGTAGGTGTACGTGTAGGCGCTCCCCGAGGCGGGGATCATGCTCGCGAATTCGGCGTAGCAGAGCGCGGTGAAACCGCAGGCCACCGCCACGAGCAGGAAGCTGATGATGAGGGCCGGTCCGGCCGCGGGGCGCGTGACCCCGTAGTTCGAGTCGAAGCCGCCCGCCAAGCCGGTGCCGAGGGCCGACAGGATGCCGGCGCCGATGATGGCCCCGACCCCGAGCAGCGTGAGGTCTTTCGCTGTGAGCGTACGTTTCAGACCGCCGTGCTCGGGCTCTTCCGCGTTGGCCCGGATCCGCTCGATGGACTTGGTGCGAAACAAATTCATGCGTTCATTCCTCGATCCACGAGCGCCCTTGCAAAAACGCGCGTCGCGGTTTGATTTCGACTCGATCTGTTTTCCCGATCATCGCGGGGGGCGCGGGCGCGGGTCAAGGACGCGAACGGAGCCAGGCCGCGATCTCGTCGAGCGAGCGAATGGTCGGCACCGCGGTTCCGGCCCGCCCCGAGCGGTCCAGGAGAAGCGCGTGGAGCCCCGCGGCGCGCGCCCCCTCGTAGTCCTCGTCCCGCGAATCGCCCACGTGAAGAACGCAATCCGGCGACACGCCCGCGAGGCGCAGCGCCTCCGCGAAGATCGCGGGCGAAGGCTTCGAGGCTCCGATCTCCGCCGAGACGATCACGGCGTCGAAGTACGGAGTCAGACCGAGATTCGCCAGCAGCAGCGGCAGGGACGAATCCCAGTTGCTCACGATCAGCAGGCGGTAGCCTTCCGCCCGAAGCTGCGCCAGCACGGCGAAGACTTCCGGAAAGGCCTTCCACTTCGAGCCGTCCTGGAAGTGGCGCACCAGCTCCTGAAGCAGCGGCTCGGGCAGCTCGCCTCCCCCCACCCCGGCAAAGACGGCCGACACGAAGCGGCGCCAGAAGCCCGCCTCCGCGCCGTCCTGCCCCCAGCGATCCTCCCCCGCCTCGCGTCTCTGCGCCACGACCCGCCACGTGGCGTGCACGGCCCGATGGACGTCCGTGACCGAAACAGCGAGACCGTACGAAGCGAAGGCGGCGGCATAGACCTCCTCGACGGCGGGATCGGGAAAAAGGAGAGTCTGCCCCGCGTCGAAGAAGATGGCCCGGATGGGCGCCGGGGGCTGGGGCATCAGGGCATGACCTGGCCGCCGTCGATCACCAGGGACTGGCCCGTGATGCTCCGCGCGTCCTCGGAGGCGAGGTAGGCCACGAGCCCGCCGATCTCGTCCGGCGCAAGAACGCGGCCGAGGGGCGCCATCTTTCCCGCCAGGGCGAAGGCCTCGTCTTCCGTGATGCCGGCTCCCTTGGCGATGCGCGAGATGCCGGCGCGGCCCAGCTCGGTGTCGACCCAGCCGGGACAGACGGCGTTCACCGTGATCTGGCGCGCAGCCAGCTCGAGCGCCAGACAGCGCGTGAGGCCGATGATGGCGTGCTTGGACGCCGCGTAGCCGCTCTGCGTCGGGACGCCGAAGCGGCCGAGCACGGAGGAGACGTTCACGATGCGCCCGCCGTCGGGCAGAAACGGCAGCACCGCGCGGCACATGCGCCACGTGCCCGTGAGATTCACGTCGAGGATGCGGGACCACATCTCGTCCGAGCGGGCGTCGCCGTCGAGCGGTGTGAGACCGCCGGTGCCCGCGTTGTTCACGAGGATGTCGAGACGCCGATCGGGGCGGGAGGCACGCTCGACGCCGGTCGCGACCGACGCCGCATCCGTCACGTCGAGCAGAACGACGAGACCGGAGCCCCCCGCGGCCTCGATCTCGGCCAGCACGCGTGCGCCATCCTCGGCGGTGCGCACACCGAGGGCCACCTGCGCCCCGTCTGCCGCGAGCCGCAGCGCGATGGCGCGACCGATTCCCTTGGACGCCCCCGAGACGAGCGCGCGTTTGCCCGAGAGCCGCAGTTTGGCAGGGGTCATGTGTCCTCCAGGAGCGGGATTCTAGTTGCCGAACGCGGGGGAAAGGGGCACGAAGGGCGTGGAGAGCGGGAACGGGGGACAATCGGGGCGATGCGCGTCGACGTGCTCCTCTTCGCTTCCCTCAAGGACGAGATCGGCCCGACCTTCGCCGTCGAGCTGCCGGACGGAGCCGATGTCGCGCAGCTGAGGCGCACCCTCGAGGCCGCTCATCCGGCGTTCGCGCGCTTCGGCCGGCGCGCTCTGGTCGCCGTGAACGAGACGTACGCGCGAGACGGCGATGCCGTGAACGCCGGCGACGTGGTGGCTTTGCTCCCCCCCGTCGCGGGGGGCTGACGGGACCTCGCCTCAGTCCAGCCGGAGGTCTTCCGCCAGGAGCGCGTAATCCACCGCGCCACGCGCCGAACCGTCGAAGTCGAAGATCGTCTGCCCCCGCGAGGGCGCCTCGGCCAGCGCGGCGTTGATCCGGATCGGCGAGAGGATCTTCGTGAACCGTTCGCGCAATGCCTCGAGCACGTCACTCGAGACGTGCGTGCGGAGGTCGTAGAACGTGGGCAGGATGCCGTCGATCTTCAGCGGCCTCTCGCGTGCGGCGTTGCTGCTCTTCACGAGGAGGCGCGTGCGGTCGAGCGCGGGAATGGAGAGCGGGTCGAGCTTCGCCGGCAGCACGACCTCGTCCGCCGCCTCATAGGCGTTCTCGAGGAGCAGCGTCTGCGAGGGGGGGCAGTCGAGGATGACGACCTCGTAGCTTTCGGCCTCGATCTCGGCCAGACGGCGCGCGAGCCGCGTGCGACGCTTGTCGCGCGGCTTCTCACGCAGCTTCTCTTCCGCCTCGAGAAGCCGGGCGCCGGCCACCATCAGGTCGAGGCCCGGCCGGATCTCCCGCGTGACCAGGCCCGTGAACGGCGTGTCGCCCATC
>JBDSFL010000642.1:0-2760 GCA_039919545.1 Thermoanaerobaculia bacterium
ACGGGCAGCTGGTGGGGCTTCCAGACGGCGGGCGTCACCCCCGACATGTTCTCGTTCG
Organism: Thermoanaerobaculia bacterium; assembly: GCA_039919545.1. Taxonomy (GTDB): domain Bacteria; phylum Acidobacteriota; class Thermoanaerobaculia; order UBA5066; family UBA5066; genus JBDSFL01. The sequence continues at coordinate 59 of JBDSFL010000642.1, forward strand.
GCAAGAAGACGCAGGTGTGCGGCTTCGCCTCCGGCCAGCGGCTCTTCGAGGAGCCCGACAACGTGTTCACCGTCTCCTCGCGCATCAACTCGACCTGGGGAGGGAACCTCGTCGACATGGTGCGCTGCCGCAAGTACCTCGAGATCGTGGAGGAGGAGAACCTCGTCGAGAACGCGCGCCGTGTCGGCGAGTTCCTCATCGGAAAGCTGCAAGAGCTGGCCCTCGAATTTTCCGGTCGGATGACCAACGTGCGCGGCAAGGGGCTCTTCATCGCGTTCGACCTTCCCGACAACGCGACTCGCGGCAAGGTGCTCGCCACCTGGCTCCAGAAGCACAACGTGATGGCGCTCACCTCGGGAGACCGGGCCATCCGGCTGCGGCCGCCGCTCACCCTCACGAAAGAGGAGGCCACCATCGGCGTCCAGCGTCTCCGCGCCGCGATCACCGAGGTCCTGGCGTGAAGGCAGCCCTCCGTCCCGCCCCGGCTCGTCCCGGCCTCGGCGTCGTCGTTGCTTCGTCGCTTTCCCTCCTCGCCGTCCTCTTCTCTCTCTCGTGCGGTCAGAAGCCGGCGAGCATCCGCGTATCTCCACCGAAATCCATCGTCTACGGCCTGAAGAAGAGCACGGTCATCGCGGCCGAGATCCTGGACAAGAAGGGCGCGGTCATCGCGGGCCCGGTCGTGAGCTGGGAATCCTCGAAGCCGAAGGTCGCGTCGGTCGACAAGGACGGCCGGGTCCAGTCCCTCACCGCGGGCCGCACCATCGTCAAGGCGACCTTCGGGGAGCTCTCCGGCGTGAGCTCGCTCGAGGTGATCGATGCGGCCACGATCACGATCACGCCCATGCGCGTGGCGGTGGCGGGCCCGAAGGGCACCACGCTGCGGCTCGTGTCGCTCGTGAAGGACATGAAGGGAGCGCCCGTCGTGGTGAAGCCGAAGTGGACCTCCTCGGATGTGAAGATCGCCACCGTCGACGCGGACGGGGTCGTGACCTCTGTCGCGGAGGGACGCGCGGTGTTGAACGCCAGCATCGGCGATATCGGCACCGGTGCCGACGTGCGGGTCACGTTCAAGAGCGTGGCCACCTTCGAGGCCGCTCCGCCCACCATGATCCTGAAGGTGGGCGACGTCCAGCAGATCAACGGGCTCGCGCGTGACGAGTCCGGTGCCCCGATCCAGGACGCGGCCGTCGACTGGATCTCCTCGGATCCGAAGACCGTGACCTGCATCGGCGGCGAGGTGAAGGGGATCGCGGCAGGAACGGCGACCGTTCGAGCCACCTGCGGCGGCAAGTCATCCGAGGTCAGCGTCCTGGTGAATTGAGCGCTCCCCTCCGCCTCCCCGCGGTCGCCGGCTTCTTCTACGAGGCCGATCCCGAGCGGCTTCGGGAGGAGGTGGAGCGATGCTCGAAGTGGGACGGCACGAGGCTCCGGGCCCAGGATTGGCGGGCCCTCCTCCTGCCGCACGCCGGGCACGTCTACTCCGGCCGGATCGCCGGCGCTGCCATCGGCCGGGTCGCCTGGCCGCGCCGGGTCATCCTCATCGGGCCGAATCACCGCGGCACGGGAGCCGCGGCCTCCCTCTCGCCCGCGAAGGCCTGGCGCACTCCGCTCGGCGACGTGCCGGCCGACGAGGCGATGACCGCTCAGCTGCTGGCGGCGTGCCCCGATCTCGTTCCCGACGCCGAGGCGCACGCGCGCGAGCATGCCCTCGAGGTGATCCTCCCCTTCCTGCAGGTGGCGCGACCCGAGCTCGCGATCGTCTGCATCTCGCTCGCGGAGCCCGATTACGAGCTCTGCGTCCGCGTGGGACAGGCGGTGGCGGCCGTCATCGAGCGGGCCGAGAGGGAAGGGGGCGAGCCGATCGCGCTCGTCGTCTCTTCCGATCTGAATCACTACCTGGCCCGCAGCGCCAACCGCGCGAAGGACGACCGTGCGCTCGAGGCCCTGCTCGAAGGAGACGCGGCGGAGCTCTTCGACCGCGTCCTCGTCCGGGAGCGAATCTCGATGTGCGGCATCCTGCCGGCAACGGCGCTGCTCGTGGCCCTGAAAGAGCTCGGCAGCGCGCCGGGTCACATCGTGGCTCGCGGCGATTCCGCGGACGGCGGCGGCGAGATCAGCCGCGTCGTCGGCTATGCGTCCGTACTCTGGGAACGTACCGTCGGTCCAGCGAAGGAGAAGAGTTGAAGATCAGCCATCTTGCCGCCGAGTGTGTCCCGTTCGCCAAGACCGGAGGTCTCGGCGATGTCGCCGGCGCCCTGCCCAAGGCGCTTGCCGCGCGCGGCCACGACGTGGATATCTGGATGCCGTTTCACCTCGATGCCGCGCGCTGGTACCGGCGCCGAAACGACTGGCCGGCCGTGGCGCTGGAACCCTTCGACGTGGCGATCCTGGGGCAGACCTACACGGTCGGGATCCTGCAGGGAACGCTGCCGGGCTCGACCGTTCCCATCTACTTCGTGGCCCAGGACTCGCTGTTCCACCGCCGGCAGATCTATTCGGGAAACGAGCTGGGGCAGGACGACGGCCTCTGGCGCTTCTCGCTCTTCGTACGCGCCGCGGTCGAGGGGATGAAGCGGCTCGGCCGCCGGCCGCAGATCATGCACGCGCACGACTGGCATCCGGCGCTCGCGCCGATGCTCGGCGCGTGGAGCAGCTGGCGCGACCGGTTCTGGGACGACATCGCCTCCGTCCTCACGATTCAC
>JBDSFL010000674.1:0-3181 GCA_039919545.1 Thermoanaerobaculia bacterium
GCGGGCGGGGCGGCCAGCACCGATACGAGCAGCGCCGACAGGCCGGCCCGCAGGGTGGAATCGACCGAATTTCTCACAGAATTTCCTTTCGGGTCGCGGTGACCGGTAAAAAAAAGGGCCTCTCAGGAGGCCCTTTTTCCGTTGCGCTCAGGTTTTCAGAAGTTGAGACGCGCGCCGATCTGGAAGAGCCGGCCCGGACCATAGAGGGTGGGCTGGTCGAAGTTCGGGTTCGGCACCAGCGTGGTGGTCAGGTAAGCGACGCCGTTCTTCTGGAGCACGTTTTCCTGGTTCGTCACGTTCGTGCAGACGGCGATGAGCTCCAGGCCCACTTCCTTGGAGAAGGAGATCGTGCGGGAGAGCCGCAGATCGAGCGTGAACTGCGCACCGAGGCTGCCGGCGTTGCGGCCGACACCCACGGGCCGGTCGGAGATGGGATCGCCGTTCGCGTTACGGTCGAAGCCCGCGGTGACGTTGTAGTGAATGCCGTTTCTCCAGTCGAGAATCGTCGAGAACGTCCAGTCGCGCGCAAACGCGTTGAGGTTGCGGCCGACGGTGGAGTAAGTGGCGGTCATCGTGAACGTCTGGTCGGGGGACTGCGTCGAAGGCGCGCGCTCGTCACCCGGGTTGAGCGGATCCTGCGCCTGGAACTCGGTGAGCCAGTCGATGTAATCGTCTTCCGCGCGGGCCCGCGTGTAGAACGCGGTGAACTCGAACGGCCCGCCCAGCCGGGTGATCAGGCCCAAGGTTCCGCCCGTGTACCAGGAGTTGCCCGTCGACTCGTACTGGAACACGTCGCCGAAGCGCGGATCCGGGCGGGGGTTCGCCGGGACGCCGGTGCCCGGCACCCGCGGGTTCACGTTCCGCGCGACGAGGATTCTCCGCCCGCGTGAATAGACGCCGTCGAGGCTGGCGAGCAGCTTGCGGCCGAGGGTGAACTCGCCGCCGAAGCTGGCCTGATCGGTGTACGCGCTCTCGTACGCTCCGGGCCGCAGGAGCGTGGGCGGAACGATGCTCGCGCCAGCCGCGGCCTCGTTCGGGAAGCGGTGGTCCGGATACGTTCTCCACGGCACGACGGGAGACGGCCCGCCGAGGATCGTGCGGACCTGCGTGCGCACACGCACGCCGTCCTGGATGCTGACCGCGAACATCGGCCCCAGAGCCGCCACACCGAAGAAGCGGCCGTAGCCGCCCTTGAAGCGAACGGAGTCGCCGAGGCTCCACGAGAACGAGAGGCGCGGAGAGATGTTGTTGGAGTCGGTCGGGAAGGGCGCGATCGGCTGCTCGTAGTCGTACCGCGCGCCCACGCGCACGAGGAAATTGCTGCTGAGCGTGAAGTCTGACTGCAGGAACCCGCTGATCTGCTGCGCGTGGTCTTTGCCGTTCGGATCGCCGAAGGCCTGGATGAAGGCGGCGGGAGTGCCGGAGGCGAAGGCCGCGCGCGTGGTGAGCGTGGCGCTGAGGGCCTGGAAGCGGGCCTGGCCCGCGAAGAAGATGGGGAGCGCCCCTTCGAGGTCGAAGCGGTCGAACTCGGCGCCGATCTTGATCCGGACTTTCGGGGTCGGCTCGAAGGTGAACGCGTCGAAAATCTGGTAGACCCTCGAGTCGCGAGGCTGCGGGAGGAAGCGCTGAGTGCCGAACTCGGCGACGCCCGCCATCTGCACCGAGATGCCGTAGCCGCTGTCCAGCGGGTTCACCGCGTAGCTGGCGTTGCTGTAGAGCCCGCGCAGCTCGTTGAAGCTGGTGCCGCCGAGAATCGAGGTGAGGCTCAGCGCGCCGCTGATATCGCGTGAGTCGCGCGCGCCGCCCGCGCTCTTGGCCACGAGGCCGCCCCAGTTCTGCTGGTTCTCGTCCTTGCCCTTGGACCAGTTGCCGCGGACGGTGAAGAAGTTCGACGGGCTGAACTGATGATCGAGCTTCAGGACGAAGTTGTCGTTCCGCACCTGATAGGGAACGTTCCCGTTCTCGATCGCGAAACCCTGCGAGCGGATGAGCGCGATGTCGGCGTCGGCGATGGTGACCGCGTTGGCCGTGTCCTTCGACTGCCGCTCGTAGGCCGCGTAGAAGAAGGTCTTGTCTTTCATCAGCGGGCCGCCGAGCGAGGCGCCGAAGCGGTTGTCCTTCAGAGGCACCTTCTCGCCGGTGAGCGGGTCCTTCGAAGCCAGGCTGTCGGCGCGGTAGAAGTAGAAGGCGCTCCCCTTCACGTCGTTCGAGCCCGAGCGCGTGATGATGTTGATCACGCCGCCCGCGGTGCGGCCGAACTCCGACGCATACGGATTGGTGATGACCTGGTATTCCTGGATGGCGTCCTGCGAGAACGTGGCCCGGACCGAACCGGTGGCCTGGTCGTTGTTGTCGAAACCGTCGACGACGACGTTGTTCAGGCGCGGGCTCTGGCCGTTGATCGAGATGCCGGACGAGGACGCGGCGCCGGTGTTCCCCGGGTTGCGGTCCTTCGAGACGCGCGGCGTGGTGAACGAGAAGGAGATGAAATCGCGGTCGACGTTCGGCAGCGAATCGATCTTCTTCTGGTCGATCGTCGCCGAAAGATCAGTCTTGCCCGAATCGATCAGCCCCGTCTCGGCCGTGACCTCGATGATGGCCGTGGTGGACTGGGCCGTGGCGAGCGGGATGTCGAGGTTCGTCGTGGTGCCGAGCGTCACCCGCACGTTCTCGAACTGCGCCGGGTTGAACAAGCTCACCTCGGCCTTCACGAGATAGATGCCGGGCGTGAGCAGCGGAATCACGTATTCGCCGTCGAGCTTGGACACGGTCTGGCGGGCGAGCCCGGTGTCACGATTCGTCGCCGAAACGGTGACGCCCGGAAGCGCGATGCTCTTGTCGTCCACCACGCGTCCCTTCAAATCCCCTGTGGTGGTGCCGGAGGACTGGCCTCGCGCTCTCGGCGCGGAGACGAGCAGGCACAGGGCCAGCGACGAGGCGATGGTGATTCGCGAAAACCTCATGGACTCCTCCTTCGAATATGGGGACCGGAAGCGGATGCGATTGATTTCGACCCAGTCTACTCCTGCAATTGGAGGGATGAGCCGTGAAATCAGCGCTCCGCCAAGGAGGGACGGGACGATTCGGCCTCGATCTGGAGCGAGCCGTCGGAGCGGCCGCGACGTTCACCCGGGCATTCTCCCCCTGATGCGATGGTAGGCTGGCGATTCGGAGGAGCTGA
>JBDSFL010000042.1:0-2801 GCA_039919545.1 Thermoanaerobaculia bacterium
CGAAGGCATAGCGCCGGCCCCCGACCTCGAGCCCGTCGGTGGCGCCGTACGCGCTGAATGCCGACGCGTAAGGCGTGCCGGCGATGAAGAAGTCGCGGTTCCCCTCGACGTAGCGGATGGAGACCCCTTCATCGGCCAGCTTTTGCCAGCCCGCGAGCACGTGGGTGACGAGTGGGGTCTCGAATTTCCGGTCGCCGATGAAGTAGTGAAAAATGTCTCCCAGGAGCACCACCGTCCGGAAGCCGCGGGCCGCGACCGAGGTGAGTACCGCCAGGAAATCGTCCGCATCTCCCTGAGCCTGTCCGAGATGCGCGTCGGCAAATACCGCCACGCCTCCGGTTTCGACATGCAACGGCGCTGGGAAACGAAGCATGGTTGGATTCTAGCGGTGCCGGACACTTCCCTGGGGGGAGCACAGAGGCTGCTCTCGGCGATGTCCCCGTGACAAGGCTCACGCCGTTCTGTGTCCTCTTTTGTTAAAGTCCCAACTCGCATTCCCGGTGCGCCTGAAAACCCGGCCTCCGATGAGCTTCGCCCCGAGGGGCGCGACCGGCATCACGAGGGTTCCTGGCACGTCAACTGCAAGAAAAGAAACAGTGCGGATCACCATCGCTCTTCTGGCCTCGCTGGCCGTGTCGATTCCGGGGGCGGCCCAGGCGGCGGAACCGCGGCAGGGCCGTTTCGACGCCGTGCGCGTTTCTCCCGAGGTGGAACGGCGTTTCGCGGCCGGGGCCGCCAGCGTCCCGGTCCTCGTCTTCCTGCGCGAACAACCGGACGATTCCGTGCCGGGACATCTCTCGCCGCTCCAGGCGCGTGCGCTGGCCGGCGTCTCTCCGGCCCAGTTCTCGCCGAGCCGCTTCTTTCGGAACGCTCCGGCGCTCGCGGGCCGCCTGTCGGCCTCGGGTCTCGCGGAGCTGCGGGCCCGGCCCGACGTCGCGGCCATCTCCCTGGACGGCGTGGTCAGGCCCGCCGGGCAGCTCGGAGCCGCTCAGATCGGGGCCGACCGGCTCGCGGCCTTCGGCGTGACCGGGCTCGGACGCAACGTGGCGGTGATCGACAGCGGCATCGACGTGAGCCATCCCGACCTGGGCGGTCCGGAGCCAAACCAGAAAGTTGCCGGCGGCTGGAACTTTGCCGCTGGAAATGCCGATCTCTCGGATTGCAGCGGCCACGGAACCCAGGTCGCCGGCGTCGTGGCCGGCCCCCTCGGAATCGCTCCCGACGCGGGCCTCGTGGCGTTGAAAGTCTTCGGCGGCGAGGGCTGCTCCGAGGCTCGTTTCTCCGACGTCCTGGCCGCCGTGGACTGGGCCGTCTCGCGGCGCGATCCGCTGCGCATCGAGGCCATCAACATCAGCCTCGCGGACGACCGCGTGCGCACCGCCTTCTGCGACACCGAGGATCCTGCCTCGGCCGCCGTGTTCGCCGCCGCGCGTGCGGCCGGGATCTCCGTCGTGGCCGCCGCCGGCAACGACGGAAAGCTGGACGGCATCGGGTGGCCGGCCTGCTTCTCCGATGTGGCTGCGGTGGGAATGGTCTATTCCGCTTCGAACGGTGCCACGGCGTGGGGCGGAGCGGCCTCGTGCCAGGACAATTTCTCGGGCGCCGACGTGGTGCCCTGCGCCAGCAATTCCGGCTCGGCGCTCAGCTTCCTGGCGCCAGGCGTTCGCTGGGTGACGCCGACCGTCGGCGGCGGACGCAGCTCCAGCTTCTCGGGCACCTCGGCAGCCGCCCCCGCGGCGACGGGAGCCTTGATCCTGGCGCGTCAGGCTCGTTCTCTTGTCGACCCCGCGCTCGCGATGGATCTCCTGCGCGCCACGGGAGTCCCGGTGTCTGACACCAAGAACGGCCGCGTCTCGTCGCGAATCGATCTCTCGGCCGCCTTCGACGCGACCTCACCCATCACCGGCGCCTGCACCTCGCTCGTCATCCCCGACGGCAGCGCCAGCGGCACCACCTGCGAAACGATCGTGACCTCCCTCGTCGGCAAGGTGTCCTCCCTCGCGGTGAGCCTCTCGTTCGACCATCCCGATCCCACACAGCTCGTCGTCACGCTCGCGAGTCCGGATGGCACGAGCGTCCTGCTGATGAATCGCAGCGGCTCGCGCGATCACGCGTTCCGCGAGGTGTTTGGCCGTACCGCCACTCCCGTGGAACCGCTCTCGAGCTTCTCGGGGCGCGCCGCGGAAGGTGTCTGGCGGCTGCACGTGCTGGATACCGTGCCCGGCGGCTCCGGCCGCATCCTGTCGTGGGCCCTCCAGATCGAGCCGGAGGCCCCGCGCACCGACGTGGGCACGATCAGCCGCACGGCCCTGGTGCCCGCCGCGGTCCACGGTTCCGGCCGCTACGGCTCGTTCTTCACGACGGATCTGCGCCTCTTCAACTCTGACCCGCGGCTGCCACAGAACGTCACGCTCCGCCTGCGGCCAGCAGCCGGCGAGGAGCCGGGACCCGACCGCCTCGTCACGCTCACCCTGCCTCCTCTCGGCACGCGCGTCCTTCGCGACGTGGTCGGGAACGCCTTTCGCACGAACGACTTCGGCCCGGTGTTCGTGCAGGGGCCGCCCCAGGTGATCATCGGCTCACGCACGCAGGCGAACTCGGCTCGGGGCGGAACGTACGGCCTCAACATTCCGTCGCTCACGCCCGACCGGGCCATCGGCGCCGCCTCCGCTCCGCTGATCCTCATCCCGGCCTATCGCAGCAGCGGCTTCCGCGTGAACGTCGGCCTCACCGAGGTGGCCGGCGCGGAGTGCTCGTACGAGATCGCGGTCAAGGATTCCCACGGCGCGCCGCGCGGCTCG
>JBDSFL010000091.1:0-9322 GCA_039919545.1 Thermoanaerobaculia bacterium
CGGAGCGGCACCACCATCACGGAGCCCGCCGCGAATGCCATCGCGGCGTCGCCCGGGCGGGCATGCACGCGGATGCGATCGTTCGTTGGCCCTTCGGCCTCGCCGAAGAGGTGAAGCACCGCGCCGGGAACGCTCTCCTGCACGGCGGGCCAGATGCGGCTCAGGAACCAGCGCTGACCGTCGCGGTTGGGATGCCAGCCGGCGCTTCCGAGCAGGATGGCGGCGGGTTGTCCCTCGAGCGGGACTCCGGGCTGTGGAAGCCGCGCGGGAAACGGCACCGGCACATGGACGATCCGGTCCGCGGGAAGGCCGGAGAGCGCGAGCAGCCGGTCGCGGTCGCGCGGGGTCAGCGCCACGGTCACGTCGGCGAGCGCGAGGTCGGCCCCCTCCCGCCGGGCGAGACGCCGTGCCTCGAAGGCCAGCGGCCATCGCACCAGGGAAGCGCGCGCGGCCATCGCTCCTTCCCACAGGTCGCTCTCCACGTTCTGCTCGCGCAGGACGAGCGGGAGATTCGCGGCAGACGCGGCCGCTCTCGACGCATCGAGGGCATGGAACTGCTCGGCATGAACGAGATCGAACGGGTTCGCCAGCGCGAGCGCCGTCGCGCGCCTGGCGACCTCGGGATGAGAGTGTCGCGCCACCGACATCGGCTCGCCGCGGAGAAGACGGCCGAGCGGGAGCGACCTGCGGACGGGCACGACCTCCAGACGGCAGAGAGCGCGCAGCGGAGAGAGGTCGCCATGATCGAGGCCCGGCGCCACGAGCGTCACGTCGTGCCGCCCCTGGAATGCGCGAAGCGTCTCGATGATCAGGAGCTTTCCTCCATCATCCGACGGCCAGGGCACCTTCGTGGCGACGAGAAGGATCCTCATCGAGCTCCCGCCGGTCCCGATGCGGCCTTCATCAGCTTCCATTCCGAATAGAGATTCACCGTGGCCCGCGCCGCGGTGGAAGCTGAGGGAATGGATGCTGGAGTCGCGGCCCGGAAGTCACCGACGTCACCCGAGCTCCACCGGTTCACGAGGTCCGCGAGACCTGCGGCACCGCTCTCGAGAGGAACCAGGAACCCTCCGCCGTCGCGTCCGATCCGCTCGGCCGGCGCGCCGAGGTCGAACGCCGCCACCGCGGCGCCGGCTCGCCAGGCCTCCGAGATCACCAGCCCGTAGCTCTCGGGGACGATCGACGGCAGGACGACCAGCCCGATCCCGTCGCGCGCCAGAAGCGCGGGGAGAGCGCCGGCGCGATAGTGGCCATGGACGGTCACTCCCGGAATGGACCGGAGCTCACGCAGGATGTCCTCGTCTCCGCCGCCGTGGATGTGCCACGAGGAATTCCGGACGGACCCGCGAATCACTTCAGGCAGGAGGTGGGCCCCCTTGTGGCGCTTCACGCTGCCAGCGTACGCGAGGCCCGGGCGGGAATCCGCGAGGCGAACGGTGCCGACCGCGTCGTGGGGACCTGGCTCGACGACCGCTCCCGAGAGTTCGGGCAGCGAGAAGAGCGCGCGGTGCTTCTCGAGGAGGAAGCGTGACGGGAAGATCAGGCCCGAGGCCGCGGCGAGAAGCCTCGCCCCGAGGGCCCGGCGGTCGTCGTTGCCGGCGCCCGGCTCGGCGTTGTGCTTCTCGTCGCGCTCGTCTTTTTGCGGGTCGTGGCAGAGGCAGGCCGTGCAGCGCGCCGGATCGCGCGAGTAGCCGCAGAACCGCTGTGCGGGCATCTCGAACAGGTGAGGTCGCGCGCAGAACAGCGAGAAGTCGTGGAGAGACAGGACGACGTGGACGCCCGTCTCCGCGAGCGAAAGAACGCTCGCGATCGGAATACCGTGCATCCCTTCGAGGTGGATCGCGGTCGATCCGGTGAAGGCGAGGGCGTTCCTCACCGCGTCGGTGAAACCGCGCGGGCTCGAGAGATCGCCGCCTCCACGCCGCGTGTGGAGGCTGGGCGCGGAGAGGTCGAGCCCGCCAGGATGGAGGAGCGCAACGTTTCGAAGCGAGCGCTCGGCCCGCAGGCGCGCGGCCAGCTGAACCGGGACGCCGCCGAGCCGCGCGGACAGGCGCATGGCCGACACATTCAGGATCGGCATCTCCCGCTCGGGGTCCGGCCGCACGAACGCCGCTCGCGAGCGCAGAGCCATCGCGCGCAACGATTCGGACAGGCGCTCGCGCGCGCGGCTCGCCGCGGAAGCGACGCCCTCGCCGCGCACGACGCGCGTGGCGGCGGCGAGAGTGTCGAGGGCTCCCTTCATGCCTTGCCCGAGCGGGCCGCGCGTGCCCGCACGGCCAGCACCTCGTCGTACACGCGCTCGATCTCGGCGGCGTGCGCGTCGGTTCGCTCCGGGGTCGGGAGCCGTGTCTCCCAGCGGTCAATGAGTTCTGGATCCGCCACGATCTGTCGCAGCAGACGGCCGAGCGCATCGGCATCGCCGGCCGGGAAGAAGTCCCCGCCGTCGCCTGCCGCGAACATTTCGGACAGGGCGCCCCCCTCCGAAGCGATCACCGGCACGCCGCAGACCATCGCCTCGCGCGCGGCCAGGCCGAAGGACTCCAGGCCGATCGAAGGAACGAGGAGGACGTCCATCGAGGCGAAGACCCGCGCCTTCCCGTCTTCGGGGAAGGGCCCCTCGAAGGTGACGGACGCGTCGGGCTTCCCCTCCGTGCCCTCCGCCAGCCGCTTCAGCCCGGCGACGTAGTCGGGAGCGCCGGTGACGCTGCCCCAGACGCGCAGCGCGGCGTCTTCCGGAGCGAGGCCCTTCATCGCCTCGATCGCGGTGTGGACCCCCTTGTGCGGCAGGACGGCCCCGACCATCCCGAAGCGCACCGGTCTCCGTGCCGGGGCTCTGGCCGCGAGCGGAGCTTCGATGTCGACGCCGTAGGGAATGACGTGAAACGGTCTCCCGGTCGGAATGGCGCCCGCGCGGACGTAGTCGTCCCGGATCGCCCGCGAGCCGGCCACGAACGCATCGCACGCTCCGACCGCTTTGCGGGCGGCGCGCCGGCGCAGGATGTGGACGATCCGGTTCGTGACGGCCTCGGGCGGGATCCGCGTGAGGGTCGCGCACCGAGCGCACTTGCCCGGCGCGGGCCCCGTGCAGCGACGGCCGTCGCGATCGAAGAGATTCACGCGGGCGCAGAGGAACCACCAGTCCTGCAGCTGGAGGACGATCGGAATGCCGAGGCGGCGGGCGACTCCGACCAGCGAGAACGCGTGCCCCGCCAGGTGGTGGACGTGCAGCAGATCGGGCCTCTCGGACTCGAGGAAGCGCGCGAAATCCTGCTCCAGCGCGCGATCGGTCAGGGCGTTGCGCCGCCGCGGGTCGCGCGCCGTGAAGTGGTTCGCCACGAGCCGCACGCGGACGCCGCCGTCGAGCAGCTCTGCCGCCTCCGCGTCCGCCCGGGAGGGATCGGCGGAGCGGGCGTAGACGGCCACGTCGTGCACGCTCTGCTGACGCTGCACGAGCCAGGAGGCATAGAGCTCGGTTCCGGCCTGCTGGAACGGCGGCCAGCCGTGAACGAGGTGGACGACCTTGCGGGAAGGTTCGCGCGGCGGTGTCAGGGTCGCGGAGATCCGGGCGCGCGCCGCGGAGAGCGGATCGCGCTTCATCAGCTCCGCGATCGTCGCGAGATAACGCGGGTGGCGCTTCCGCAGCGCCGCCAGCGCGCGCTTCTGGAGCGGCCCCCGCGACGTGCCGAAGCTCGCATGCCCGGCGTGGAAGATGAAGGTCGCGTCGTCGGCCACGTGGAGCCAGCCGCACGCCAGCGCACGGAAGCAGAAGTCGTTCTCCTCGCCGTAGCCGAGGCCGAATCGCGCGGCGTCGAAGAGGCCGATGTCGTCGAGGAGGGCACGGCGGATGTAGAGGCAGACACCCACGCCCGTCGGCAGGCGAGGATAGGTGCGGGCGGAGCACGCCTCGACGAGCGCCGCGAACGAGCCGGGGGTGAATCCGCTCGGGATGAGGTTCGCCTCGAAGGCCCGGGGGACGGAGCAGAGGGTGGCGTCGTTGGACAGGGGCGTGACCGTCCCCACATCGCCCGACGAGTACGCGGCGGCGATCAATTTTTCGAGCCAGTTTTCCGTGACGACCGTGTCGCTGTTGAGCAGCACGACGTCCGTCTCCGATTCCTCCATGCCGCGGTTCACGCTTCCCACGAAACCGCGCCGCCTCTCGTTCCTCAGCACGCGCACGGGTCCGGGGCTCGCCGCGGCGAATCCGTCCACGAGCGAATCGACGGCGCTCTCCTGGGGTCCGTCGACGACGAGAACGACACGATGCCGCGCCGGGTCGGTCTCGGCCGCGACGCTCGCGAGGCAGGCCCGAAGGGCCTCGGGGGCTCCGTAGATCGGGATGATCACGTCGATCGTGAGCGGCCGGACGGACTCGGGCCTGCCCGCCCCGCGGCTCCACTCCAGGGGGCGTCTCCGGACGAGCCGGCGAAAGGCGGAAAAGGGGCCCAAGGCTTCGGATTCTAGGAGGCCGGCGTCAAACGGCGTAGGCCGCGGTGCGGGCCGTCTCCTCGAAGAGTTGAACGATTCCGGTCGCTCGTGTAAAAGACACGGCGTTGGACCACTTCTCGGCTGCCACCGCTCTCGGCGGGTTCGTCGAGCGGCGGAACGTCGCTGGCCGGCCGCTGCGCCTGACCGACGAGATCCGCGACATCGCGCGGCAGCCCTCCCTCCTCTTCGAGCTGGTTCATCGCGACCTGACGGTGCGCTACAAGAGGTCGTTCTTCGGGTTCTTCTGGACGATGCTGCATCCGCTCTTCCTGATGCTCATCTTCGTCGTGGTCTTCTCCAACCTGTTCCGATTCGCGACCCCGCACTACGAGACGTATTTCCTGTCGGCCTACGTGGCCTGGAATTTTTTCGCTCAGACGGTGGTGAACGTGATGACGGGGGTCGCGTGGAACGGTCCGCTGATGAAGCGTGTCCGCGTGCCGCTCTCGATCTTCACGCTCTCGGCCACCCTCTCGGGCCTCGTGAACCTCGGCCTCTCACTTCTCGTGCTCGTGGGCATCATGGGGATCACCGGAGTGCCTCTCCGTCCCGCGCTCTTCTTTCTTCCCGTCAGCCTCCTGCTCCTCGGCCTCCTGACCCTGGGCGTCTCGCTCGCGCTCACGGCGGTGTCGATCTTCTTCGGGGACGTTCGGGAGATGGTGCAGGCCGGGCTCCCCGCGCTCATGTACCTCACACCCGTCATCTATCCGATCTCGGTCGTCCCCGAGCGCTTCCGCTGGCTCATCCAGCTGAACCCTCTCGTGTCCATCATCGAGATCGTGCGTGCCCCGATCTACTCGGGCACCGTGCCTCCCGTGCACACCGTGATGATCGCCACCTTCGTCTCGCTCGGCTCGCTCGCCCTCGGCTGGATGGTGTTCCGCCACATGGCGCCGCGCTTCCACGCGCACCTCTGAGACATGAAGGCATGAACGTCATCGAGCTCACCGGCGTCAGTGTCCGGTATCGCGAGAGGAAGATCCGCAGCCTGAAAGAGGCCCTGGTGCGCGGCCTCAAGCACCCGAAGGCACGCCTGGTGCACAGCCTCGACGACGTCACGCTCGCGATCTCGCACGGCGAGGCGGTCGGCATCGTCGGGCCGAACGGAGCGGGAAAGTCGACCCTGCTGCGCGTGGCGGCCGGCATCATCGCGCCGACCGAAGGGGTGGCCGTGAGCCGGGGGAGCGTGGTTCCCGTGCTGTCGCTCGGAGCTGGCTTCGAGGCCGAGCTCTCGGGTCGCGAGAACATCTTCTTCAACGGCGCGCTGCTCGGCTGCTCGCGGGCGCACATGCGGGCTCGGCTGGACGAGATCATCGCGTTCTCGGGCATCGAGGCCTTCATCGACGCCCCCATCAGGACGTACTCGATGGGCATGGTGGCGCGTCTGGCCTTCTCCGTCGCCACGGCGATCGAGGCCGAGACCGTGCTGCTCGACGAGGTGCTCGCGGTGGGCGATGCCGCGTTTCGCCGTCAGTGTGAGGCGCGCATCGAGCGGTTCGTGCGGCGCGGCGCCACGGTGGTCCTCGTCTCGCACGAGCTCGAGGCGATCGAGACCAACTGCTCGCGCACGATCTGGATCGCCTCGGGGCGCATCGAGGCCGACGGCCCGACCGCCGAGGTGCTCGCGCGGTACCGCCTGGCGACGGGGAGCATCGGGCGCGAGCCGCGCCAGAAAACAGTCCAGGCCCCGGTGTGATGCGAACCGCGGTCTTCTCGATCGTCTCTCCGAATTACCGCCACTACGCGCGGACGCTGATGGCATCCGTCAAGCATCACCAGCCGGAATGGGAACGCTTCGTCCTCGTCATCGGAGGGGCCGCGGCCCCGGGCGAAGAATTCACCACGGTCTCCCTCGACACGCTGACGCTGCCCAGCCCGCGGCAGTTCTGCTTCCGCTATACGCTTCTCGAGCTGAACACGGCCGTGAAGCCGTGGATGTTCGGGCATCTCTTCGCGCTCGGCTTCGACCGCGTGGTCTTCATCGACCCCGACATCCAGCTCTACGGCCCGCTGGTCGAGATCGAAGAGCCCCCGGCCGACACCCTCCTGATGCTCACGCCGCACCTCACGGGCTTCATCAGCGGCGATGACTTTCCGAGCGAGCGATGGATGCTCATTGCGGGCGCCTACAACCTCGGCTTCCTCGCGGTCACGCGGCAGCCGCAGCTGGATGCCTTCGTCTCCTGGTGGAAGCGGAAGCTCGAGTACCAGTGCCTCGTGGACACGGCCAACGGCCTCTACGTCGACCAGAAGTGGATGGACCTCGCGCCCGGGCTCTTCCCCGGCGTCGTGGTCTTGAGACACGACGGCTACAACGTCGCCTACTGGAACCTCGAGCAGCGCCGCGTCACGGTGACGGACGAGGGCGTGACCGTGAACGGCCAGCCGCTACGCTTCCTGCATTTCAGCGGATTCGACCCTGACCTGCGCCTCCGCGTCTCGCGCCACCATCACGCGCTGATGCTCGCAGACATCGGCCGGGTGCGGGAGCTTTACGAGAGCTACCGCACCGCGCTCCGCGCCGCGGGGCAGGAGTCCTTTCGTCACGCTCCCTATCCGTTCGCCGCCTTCGCCGACGGCACGCCCATCTCCGATGCGGCGCGCGCCGCCTATCGGCAGTCTCCCCAGCGGCAGGCGGCGTGCGGAGCGAACCCGTTCGCGCATCCCGAGCTTTTCAAGGGGCTGCGCGACGCTCCCAAACGTCCGCCGCTGGCAGCCCGCGCGGGCGTCGCGTCGTACCGATTCTTCTCGCGGGCGCGGCCTCTGGTGCTGCTCCTGCCGAAGGGAGCGCGCACCGCCATCCGCGAGGTGCTTCTGGGGCGCCGCGAGCCGCGCATCGCCGCCGCGAGCGCGTCGGGCGCCGGCGTCAATCTCGTCGGGTACCTCTCGCGCAGCAGCGGTGTCGGAGAGTCGGCCCGCGGTTTCCAGCGCGCGTGCGCCGCCGCCGGAATTCCGTTGCAGTCGATCGACATCGACGCGCCGCACGAGACCGCCGCCGGGCACGGCATCAGCATCTTTCACGTGAACGCCGATCAGATCGCCGTCGAACGCGAGAGGCTCCGCAGGGCCCCGGGCGCGAGCGCGGACGACATCGGCGTCTGGCACTGGGAGCTGCCGGAGCTGCCCGCCCACCTCGCCGCCGCGGCCGCGCCGTTGCGCGAGATCTGGGCTCCGAGCGCATACATCCAGGATGCGATCGGCCGGGCCGTGTCGGTTCCTGTGGTGCACATGCCGCACGGCGTGTCCATCGGCGAGCTCGTTTCTTGTACGCCACAGGAGCTGGGCGTTCCGTCGGGCCGCTTCACGTTCCTCTGCCTATTCGACCTGGCGAGCGTCGTCGATCGCAAGAATCCGCTCGGCGCCGTCGAGGCGTTCCGTCGCGCGTTCGACGCGTCGTCCACCGCGAGCCTCCTGGTGAAGGCCGGCGGAGCGGAGGGCCACGCCGCCGAGTACGCCGAGCTCGAGCGACAGCTGCGCGGAATTCCAAACGTCCACCTGACGAGCCGGATGCTGCCCCGCGCCCAGCTGAACGGGCTCCTCGCTTCGAGCGATGCCCTTGTGTCGCTCCACCGCTCCGAGGGCTTCGGGCTCGTGCTGGCCGAGGCCATGGCCCTGGGAAAGCCGGTGGTCGCCACGGGCTGGTCCGGCAACATGGACTTCATGAACGCCGAAAACTCCTGTCCCGTGAACTACGAGCTCGTCCCGCTCGAGCGCTCGTACGGCAACTATGCCGCGGGCTCGCGCTGGGCCGAGCCCGACGTTGCTCACGCCGCCAGTCTGATGCGGCGGGTCGTCGAGGAGGCAGAGTTCCGGAAACGCGTGGGCGCGCTCGCTGCCGAGACGATCCATTCGCGCTTCAGCCCGGAGGCTGCGGGGCTGCGTTATTTCCGTCGGCTGTCGCTCCTCGGACTGCTCCCCGGAGGGGACGCGCGATGATCGATCTCCGCCGCATCGCGGGGCATCGCCTCGAGACCGATCCCTACGGCTGGGCCGCCGTCGACGCGCTCTTCTCTCCCCGGGACGCCGCCGCCCTGGCCGCCACGTTCCCGCGCGACCACTACAAGAGGATGGCCGACTACGGTGGCGAGAAGGATCTCGAGTACGAGTGTCGCGAGCTGATCGGGATGGGAGCGGCGCTTCCGTCGCGCGCCGACGCGCTGAGCGCCCCGTGGCGCGCGCTCGCCCGAGACCTGCTTTCCCCCGCATACCGCGCGGCAGTGGGCGCGCTGACGGGGCTCGCTCTCGACGACGTCGACGAGGCGCCGCTCGAGGTCCTCGCCTTCCACTACCCCCCGGGCGGGCAGATGGGACCTCATCCGGACCTGAAGGACAAGATCGTCACGCACGTCCTCTACTTCAACGCAGAGTGGAACGACACGGATGGCGGCAGGCTCGCCATCCTCCGCTCGAGCGACCCCGCCAGCATCGCCGCCGCCGTGTCGCCCGTGGTCGGGAACTCCGCCTTCATCGTGCGCTCCGCCGTGTCCTGGCACGCCGTCACCCCGCTCGCCAAGAGCTGCCGCATCTCGCGGCGCGCGGTCACGGCGACGTTCTATCGGCCGGGATCGGTGAGCACGATGTGGCCCCCCGGCCAGGAAGCTCGGTTGCACCGCTACGCCTCGACGCGCACCGAGAGCTGGCTCGATCGGCTCGCCGGTCCCTTCCGGCGTTGAGGCGGCCGCGGGCGCGCGAGGAGCCTCGCGGCGCCCGGAATGCGATCCCGGGGATTTCTCGAGAAGTCTCCTCGGGTCAGAGCGTCAGAGCGCGTTTCAACCGGTGACGCAGCGCCGCCGCGCGGCGCCGCAGGGCCGGCTTGAGCCCCTGCAGCGCCCGT
>JBDSFL010000094.1:0-8959 GCA_039919545.1 Thermoanaerobaculia bacterium
CGCCGAGCGTCTCCTCGCGCGGGCCCGCGCACAGCAAGACGACGTTTCCGAACCCTGGCCGTGAACGCAGCGACTCCAGAGCTTCCAGCAGCGTGTCGATGCCCTTGTCCTGGGCCCACCGGGCCGCGAAGCCGATCACGCTCGCTTCGGGCGGAATTCCGCACCGCGCGCGCAGAGCCGCTCCCCGTGCCGGATCGCCCACGTCGAGCCCCGTCGGCGGCAGGATCGCCTGTGCCTTGGCAAGAAAGGGCGCGAAGAATTCGGTTGCCTGGAGGTAATCATCGGTATACGTCACGACGCGGTCCGCCAGCCGGGCCGCCCGGCGCGCGCTGCGCCGCACGACCGCGACCGAAGCCTTCGCGAGGAGACCGGGTCCGGCCACGAGGTCGCAGTGCACCGTGACGACGAGCGGCCTGCCCGCGCGGCGCGCGATGCGCGCCGCGCGCCCGGCCTCGAGCTGCGGCAGATGCAGGTGGACGATGTCGGCGTCGCCGCAGAGCCTGCGGAACGCCGCGCCGAAGCGCGGCATCACGACGCCTTTGCCGAGGGCGAAGAGAACGGGGACGCGCACGATCTCGACTCCGGCACCGAGCTCGTGCAGCGGCAGGTCGCGCCCGCTGCGCGAGGCCAGCACGGTGCAGTGAACGCCGCGCTCGGCGAGCAGCCGCGTGAGCCGGTCGACGTGAATCGTGAGCCCCGAGACGTGCGGGACGAAATACGTGAGCACGTGCAGGACGCGCAGGCGCTTCGCAGCGCCGGTCGGCGCGAGAGGGACCGCGAGGTTCGAACCAATCACAGAAGGGACCGGAAAACGTATGCGACCCGGCTCCAGAGCTTCTGCGTCCAGGGGCGCCGCCGGAACGTCGCGAGCTCGATCCTCTCGCTGAGCGCGAGCTCGGCCTCCAGCACGCTCCTCAGCGCGGTGGCCAGGGCCGGATGCGACGCGTTCAGGTTCAGCTCGAGGTTGTAACGGAAGCTCCGCGGGTCGAGATTCGAGCTCCCGACGACGGCCACCTGGCCGTCCACGATCGCCGCCTTCCCGTGGTACATGCGGTCCTTCCGCTCGAAGATCCTCACCCCGGCCGCCAGGAGCGGTTCGTACGTGGCGCGGCCGGCCATCTGCACCCACTTCATATCGGTGTGCCCGGGCAGCAGCAGTGTCACGTCGAGCCCGCGGCGGGCCGCACGGGAAAGATGCCTCACGAGCCGGCGCCCGGGCACGAAGTACGAGTTCGCCACGAACAGCTCGCTCGCAGCCGAGCGGATGAGCAGGCTGTAGAGGCGGCGGATGCTGCTGCGATCACCGCGCGCCACGCCGCTCAGCATCTGCACGGGCACGTCGGCAAAGGCCTCGCCGGGGGGATCGAACGCGGAGCGCGGCGCCTGCGCCGCCGGAATCGGCTCGTCGGACTCCATCGCCCACACGCGGCGAAAATCCTGGGCGAGATCGGCCACCACGGGTCCGCTCACCCCGAAGCCCACATCCAGAAACGCTTCGGGAAACCGGAAGGAGTCGTAGTCCGCGCCCCAGTTGGCTCCGCCGACGATCGCGACGGTGTCGTCCACGATGATGAGCTTGCGATGGTTGCGGTGATTTATGTTTCCGCGCATGCGCCAGGGGGCGATCGGTCGGAACGGCACCACCGTGGCGCCATGGGCGGCGAGAGCCGTGAGATGCGCGCTCTCCTCCCAGCAGCCTACGGCGTCGTAGAGGACGCGCACCTGCAAGCCGCGTGTGACGCTCTCGGCCAGGAGCTCGCAGAAGCCCCGCCCCACGTCGTCGCAGGCCCAGATGTACATTTCGATTTCGATCGTCCGCTTCGCGGTCCGGATCAGCTCGCGACTCGCCTCGAGCAAGGCGCCGCTGCTGGGGTAGAGAACCGTACGGTTTCCCTCGCGCAGCGGAGACTGCTCGACCTGGCCGAAGCTCAGCAGCCGCTGTGTGAGAGAAGCGGGATTCGGAAGGCGCACGCCGGCACGATACCGAATTTCCAGCGCCAGGCCTCGCGTCTACGAAATCGCGAGCTTCTGTAGCCGCGCAACCGCCGCGACGAGAGTCTCTTGCTGCTTGCAGAACGCGAAGCGCACGTAGCTCCGCCCCAGCTCGGCGTGCTCGTAGAAAACGCTGGGCGGAATCGCGGCCACGCCGATCGTCTCCACGAGGTGCCGGCAGAACGCGACGTCGTCGTCGAAGCCGAACCTCGCAAAGCCCGCGGTGGCGAAGTACGTGCCCGCCGGCGCGCTCACCTCGAAGCCGAGGCTCGCTAGCGCGTTCACCAGGAAGTCGCGCTTCTGCCGGTACGAGCTCTCGAGCCGCTCGAGGTAGCCGGCATCCGCCGTGAGCGCCGCGGCGGCCGCGTGCTGGAGCGGTGTGGCGGTGGCGAAGGTGATGAACTGGTGCGCGGCCCGCACCGCCTGAGAGAGCGGCTCCGCGGCCGCCGCCCAGCCGATCTTCCAGCCGGTGAGGGAGTACGTCTTGCCGAAGCTCGAGATCGTGATCGTGCGCTCCCGCATGCCGGGGAGCGCTGCGATGGGGCGGTGCTTGCCGTCGAAGACCAGGTGCTCGTACACCTCGTCGCTGATGCACAGGACGTCGCGCTCGATGCAGAAACGCGCAATCAGCGCCAGCTCCTCGTCGGAGTAGACCTTGCCCGTGGGGTTGTGCGGCGTGTTGAGCAGGATCGCCCGCGTGCGATCGGTGAACGCGGCCTCGAGCGCGGCCTCGTCGAAGCGCCAGCCGGGCCGGTGCAGGGTGACGAAGCGCGGCACGGCGCCGGCGAGGATCACGCTGGCACGATACGAATCGTAGAAGGGCTCGAAGAGCACGACCTCGTCCCCCGGCTCCACGACGCCCTGGATCGTCGCGAAGATCGCCTCCGTGGCGCCCGAGGTCACGGTGATCTCCCGGTCGGGATCGAACGTCAGGCCGTAGTGCCGCTGGTACTTCAGGGCGAGCTCGCGGTTCAGCACGGGGACACCCGACATGCGCGCGTACTGGCCGTGTCCGGCCCGGATCGCCTCGACCGCGGCGTCCTTCGCGAAGTCGGGACCGTCGAAATCGGGAAAGCCCTGGGCGAGGTTGATGGCGCCGTGCTGCAGGGCCAGTCGCGTCATCTCGGTGAAGATGGTGGTGCCGAAAGGCTCCAGCCGGCGGTTCATGGAGGGTCTCACGCGGGGGATCATAGTTGGCGCCAGGGGTGCGGCCGTGTCGGTCGGGTATCCTTCCGCGCATGGACGGTGGCCGCAACTTCTTCACATGCACCCGGTGTCACAAGCGCTTCGCGTTCTACACGCAGGCCGCCAACGAGCATCCGAAGCTGAAGTGCTCGTTCTGCCGGCTCGAGTACTTCCCGTTCGGCGAGCCCCCCGCGGTCGCCGCCGCTCCCGCCGAGCCCGAGGCGGAAACGCCCGCGCCGCCGGCGCCCCCGGTTCCGACGCCGCCGTCCTGACGCCCTGACATCCGGAGCGGAGCCCCTCGGGCACTCAGCTCAGGAGGCGCGCGGTCGAGACGAAGCGCTCGAGCTGCATCTCCTCGAGCCCCGCGCGGAGGTCCGGACGCCGCTCGACCAGCTGCTCCAGCGCGGGCCGGCTGAGGCAGAGCAGCTCCACCTCCGTCACCGCGGTGACGCTCGCTCCCCGCGGCGTTCCGCGCAGCGCGGCCACGTCGCCGAAGAAATCGTGCGGCGACAAAAGCGCGAGCGCGACCTCCTTGCCGTTGCGCGACGTCGTCACCCGCACCTGACCGCGCTTCAGGAGGAAGAGGCCGTCGTCGGTCTCCCCTTGCCGCACGATGCGCTGCCCCGCCTGGACGGTGCTCGGCACCAGCCGCTGCGCGACCCAGTCCCGCTCCTCGCGCGGCAGCCTCCCGAAAAGACGCGATCGCGCCAATACGCCGTCGAGCACGCGCTCGCGGTGAAGGAACGTGAGCGCGTCGGCCAGCTTGCGATGCTTCTTCAGGATGGGCTCGAGGGCCCGGCGATCCAGCTCCAGCACGTCCACGCGGCCGATGGCCGTCAGCGTGGCCGTCCGCGGAACCGCGGAGAGGAACGAGATCTCCCCCGCGAGGTCGCCCGGGCCGAGCCGCCCCAGGCTCACCGGTCTATCGCCGTCCCCTTGCGCGGTCAGGTCGAGCTCCCCCGCGATCACGAAGAGCACCGAGGTCCCTTCCGAGCCTTCCACGAACAAAGTCTCCCCCGCGGTGAGCGTGAGGAGGCGGATGCGGTCCACCACGAGCTCGAGGAGAAACGGCGGCACGTCCTTCAGGAACGGCACCCCGGCCAGCGCCTGCTGCACCGCGAGCCTCTTCGTGCGCACCTTGGGATCGGGGGCGGGGAGGGGCGCCGCGGGAGGGGGAGCGAGCGCCTTCTCCATCCGCTCGAGCTTCTCGAGCTCGAGGTGGATGAGAAAGCTCGAGGTCACGTCACCGCGCGGATCGATCTGCCCCGCCCGCTTGAACGTGGCCACCGCCTCGAGAAATTTCCCCTTCTTCTCGAGCGCGGTGCCGGTGCGCCCCAGCAGCCCCACGGCCTCGCGCTTGCGCCCGAGAGTCGTCAGCGCGTCGGCGAGCCCGAGCGCCGCCGCGACGTCGGCGGGCTCGATCTTCAGACGTTCCTTGAATTCCTCGACGGCCTTCTTGGCCAGAGCCTCCGCCGGAGTCGAGGCCTTGTCGAAGAACATCGCGAAATGGTACTCCGCCTCCTCGCTCTTAAAAACAGCGCCCTCGCAGAGACCCCGCGTCGCAAGAACAGTGTCGCTACGAAGCGGCTTGGTGAGCCAGCGATTCGATCGTCTCGGATTCGAAGACGTGCGCGCCGGCGAGATCCTGCCTGGCCACGGCGATCATCGCGGCGGCCAGCACCTCGGCGTCGACGGGACGCAGGCGCCTCAACCCCGGGACGAGGGACACGAGCCGCGCGCCGAATCGTCCGATCGATTCGCCCATGCGCACCTCGTCTCGCTCGCCCGCCAGCACCGAAGGGCGAAAGATGAAGACGCCCCGGAACGGATTCGCACGGACGTCTTCCTCGGCCTCCCCCTTGATTCGGTTGTAGAAGACGCGCGAGCGCGGATCGGCGCCGAGGGAGCTGACGAGCAGGAAGCGCCGGGCGCCAGCGGCCGCGCCGGCCCGGGCGAGCGCCGCCACTGCGGTGCGATCGACGAGGGCGAAGGCCTCCTGCGAGCCCGCCTTCCTGATCGTCGTCCCCAGCGCGCAGTAGATGTCCTCGACCCCGAGCGCGTCCGCGGGGAGGGCCGCGAAATCCACGAGACGCTCCTGCAGCTTCGGGTGCGTGAGGCCCAGCGGCCGGCGCACGAGGGCGATGACGCATTCACAGGACGGATCCTCGAGGAGCTTTTTCACGAGCCGGCCTCCGACGAGTCCGGTGGCGCCCGCGACGGCGACCGTACGTTTTTTCATGACGGAGAGCATCTCAGATGCGCGCCGACGGCGTCCTCTCGTACAAAATCCGCTCGATGAACGCCGTGCTCGCTCCCTTCCGCCCGGCCCGTGGAATCTCGGGGCCCCACCTCCAGACGGTGTGGGGGCGCCTGACGCGTACTCAGCGCTCCGTACGCTTCCGGCGCGAGGCCCTGACCACCCCGGACGACGACGTCCTGCTCCTGGATCATCTCGACGGCCCGGCTCAGGCGCCTCGGCTCCTCCTGCTGCACGGCCTCGAGGGAAGCTCGAACTCCGTCTACATCCAGGGCCTCGCGCTGGCGGCGCAGCGCCGCGGGTGGGGCGTGACGGCCTTGAACTTCCGCTCCTGCGCGCGCGACCCCGAGAACCTCGAGCGCTCGATCCCGAATCGCCGCCCGCGTCTCTATCACTCCGGCGAGACGACCGATTTCGACCTCGTGGTCGAGACGCTCGCGGCGCGCGGCGCCGGGCATCCGCTCGTCGCGATGGGCGTCTCGCTCGGCGGCAACGTGCTTCTCAAATGGCTCGGCGAGCACGCGGGGGCCTCTTCCGTGCGCGCCGCGGCCACCATCTCCGTTCCCTACGACCTGGGGGAGGGGGCGCGCGCCCTGGAATCGGGGCTGGGCCCGTGGTACGTGCGCATGTTTCTCAAGACGCTTCACCAGAAGTGTCTCGATGCGGTGAACCGCTTTCCCGAAGCCGCGGCGCGCATCGACGTGCCCCGCATGCTGCGCTCGCGCACGTTTCGCGAGTACGACGATGCCGCCACCGCGCCGTTCCACGGCATGGCCGGCGCCGAGGAGTACTACGCCACCTGCAGCTCGATCGATTTCGTCTCGCGCATCGACGTCCCCACGCTCTGCATCAGCAGCGAGGACGATCCCTTCCTCCCCGCCTCGGTCCTCCCCGCGGTGGCGCGCCGGGCCTCTCCCGCGGTGCGCCTCCACGTGGAGCGGCGCGGCGGACACGTGGGTTTCGTCTCGCGGCGCGGATTCCGCTTCGAATCCTGGGCCGAGGAGAGTGCGCTCGACTGGCTCGAGAAGCGGATCGGGTAGAAGAGGTTCAACGCGCGCTTCGTCCCGGCTGCTCCAGGAATCGCGGGGGAGCCAGCAGCGACGCGGTGAGCTGCCGGAAGCCGGTGGGCCACGACGCCAGCGGCGACTGCAGGAGCCGCGCGAGCGCGGGCTGGCCGAGAAGGCGCTGCGCGTACGCCAGCCGCTGCCGGGCGGTGACGTCGTCTCCCTGGTCGCGCGCCGACAGCGCCTCCACGGCCGCCACGAAAGGAGACCGTCGCCGCTCGTCCGACAGCGACGAGAGGAACGCGGCGAGATCCTCTCTTTGACCGGAAGCGCGCAGCGACTCGGCTAGCAGCGCCGCGGCATAGCCCGAGCGGCTCAGGTCGTCGTACCGCCGCGCGAGCACGACCGCATCCCGCGGACGCGAGAGATCCAGCAGCCGCAGCACCTGATCGCGCAGAGCGTTGTCCCAGGCGCCAACGTATTCAAGCCTTCGCTCGGCGAGCGGCGTGATCGCCACGCGCCCCAGGAAGGGCCAGCGGAACGGGGCCGTGAGGTCGTCCTCCAGGATTCCGAACAGCGTGCCGCGCGGAGCATTCCGCCGCGGTACCACGTCGGGGCGCTTCGCGAGCCAGGGCGGAAGCGAAAGGCGCCGCGCCAGCTCCTCGCGATCGCTCGCGGCCAGGCGGGAGGAAAGGAGAAACGCGTGCGTGCGCAGGGGCGCGAGGGCGGCATCGGTGTGCGCGGTGTAGAGCAGGGAGAGTCGCAGCGTGCCATCCTCGCGCTGCTCGACGAGATACGGGGGATAGGAGCGCGATTCCTGAGCGGTGAGCCGCGTCGGCTCTCCGGAGATGAGATACGTGGTGGCGATCGCCTCGGACTCCAGCACCCCCAGCGCGCTGACCAGAAAGCCCGCGACGAGACACGTGATCGCGAGCCCCCGGAACGTGCGCGTGCGATCGGCCATGCCGCCCGCGGCCGCGCCGAGGAGCGGAATGAGCGGGACGAGATAGCGCGGCCCCCAGCCGTTGCCGCCGTGCCACATGCTGTAGACCGAATAGAGGCCGAGGCAGAACGCGACCGGCCCCGCGAGGCCGAGCGCCGTGCCGCGCCGGCCGGGCGAGCGCGCGGCGAGGACGAGCCCCACGACCGAAAGGAGCAGGAGAGGGAAGTAGAGGAGCAGCCCCTTGTTCGGCCCGAAGAGCAGACGCCAGAGTCCGTCGAAGAAGGGATGCGTGAACCCGCCGAAGCCGTACGAGGCGAACGGACGTCCGAAGCGGACGACCTCGAACGCCAGCCACGTGCCGAGCGTGACGGCGGCTCCCGCGGCGGCGGCGAGCGCGAGCGAGATCCGACGCCGGAAAGGAAGCGGTGCTTCGAGATCCTGATCGAAGGCGAGCGGCGCGAGCACCAGAGGAAAGAGCGCGAGGTTCGTGCCCTTGGCGAGAACCGCATAGCCGGCGAGGAAACCCGCGCCCATGGCCAGCACGACGGCTCGGCGCCGGGCCCGCACCGCCGATGCCCCGCACACGAGCGCGCCTGCGAGACAGGCACCCTGCAGCGGTTCTGAAAAACCCGTGGCAGCAAAGGCCCACATCGGCGATGCGATTCCGACGCCCAGCACGGCGACGGACTCACCGAACGCCTGCGCGCCGAGCCGCCGCGCCAGGAGGCCCGACGCGAACGCCGCGGCCGTGACGATGAGGATCTGCAGCAGCAGCAGGAGCGACTGCGACGAGCGTTCGCCGAAGAGCCGCTCCCAGCGAAACGCGACGGCGGCGACCGGGATTTCGAGCAGGGCCAGACCCATGCCGTACGGCGAGACCGCATCCCCCGCGGGGCGATGCACGGTGAACACCTGCCCGCGCGGGATGCCGAGCTCGCCCAGCTCCGCGATGCTCACCGCCGTCCCGAGCACCTCTTGCTCGTCGGCGATGGTTCCGAACGTGCGCTCGTCGGCGGTGCCCGCCAGGACGAGGAAGACCGCGAGGAGGCTGAGCAAGAGCGCGCTCGGGCGCGTGCGCGACCGCGGCGGACTCACGGCGGAATGGGGCCGCGTCTCGGGTGGGGTTCGTCTCTTCGCCATGGCAGCGCCGGGAGGCCGCGCGAGTGTACCGGCTCGGCCGGCAGCGCCCGTTCGCTCCGGTTGCCTTTGCTCTTCCTATTCCTCTTCACCGAGCCGCCGCTTCAGCTCACCCAGCTCCGACGTCAGCGCCTCGACGAGCGCCTCGAGCCGCTCGAGGCGACCCGTCAGGCTCTCGGCGGGCGTGCTGCGCTCGGGGCGCGCCTCGTCGCTCGGCGCCGAGCCCAGCAGGTGCGCCCAGCGATTCTCCTTCTGCCCAGCGCGGCGCGGCAGCTCCACGACGAGCGGGTCGAGGCCCGAAGCCAGGGTGTGCAGCGCGGCCTCCACTGGCTCGAGGCTCGCGAAGGGATGGAGCCGATCGCTGCGCGAGCGCAGCTCGCCCGGCGTCTGCGGCCCGCGCAGGAAGAGAAGCGTGAGCACGGCGCGCGCGGCCCCGTCGAG
>JBDSFL010000153.1:0-4023 GCA_039919545.1 Thermoanaerobaculia bacterium
TTTGACACGAGCGCGACAAGCCAGCCAGGAAGTGACTGGCCACGGCGAGGAGCAGTCGAGCCCGGGGAAGTTTCCCCAGATCCGCCGTTCCGCCCCTCGCCGGGCAACCTGTTGACGGAACCCCTGACTATTCTGCCGAGAGTTTGAGGAGCTGGACCGGAGTTGCCGGTGCGACGTTGCCGGCCAGCGCGACGCTGACCGATGCCGTCCCGGTCGCCGGAATGGTGAGGTCCCACTGGAAAGCGCCGGTGAAATCGAAGTTCGCGGTCGGCAACGTCGTGTTGTCGAAGTTGTCGATGACTGCGTTGCCGAGAACGCCAAACACGTCGGTCGTGGCGGCGAACGGCCTCACCAGGAAGGCGTTGGCGGGAGGATTGAAAGCACGATACTCGGCAGCTCCGGCGGTCGTATCTGTGATGCGCATGTAGTTGTTCGCGTTCAGCAGGGTCGCGTTGTCGGTGCCGGCTGTTCCATTGACGTCGAAGTCCGCACCATGAAACAGACTGATCACGAGCGGGTTCACGGTGCTCAGATTCGTGATCGACATCGTGAGGATGAGCTCGCCCGTATTCGCGGCCGCGCTCGTCAGGGACAGGGTGTTCGTGGCGCTGAACAAACCACGAGCCGATACGTCCGTCCACGTGATGGTTCCGGCTGCGGCGGCGCAGGTGGTCGTGTTGGGAACCGGAAAGAAGAACTCCTGGGTGTCTCCCGCCACCCGGAACCACCAACCGTCCTCGAACAGGTAGTCACCGGTGCCGACGCCGGTCAGGTTCGAGGTCTGGGTGCCATCGTAGTGGCTCGCGGCCGGAATCACATAAGATGCGGCACTGGCCGTGAGAGTGCAGATCTGCGCCTGCGCCGAAGTCGGCATGAACACCGTCAGCGTCATCGCGAATGCGGCAAGGGTCAGGATCTTCAAAAATTTTTGCATGTTGTGATTTTCCCCGGAATCCGAGCGAAAATCTATCGAATTCAGTCAGTCTGCCGTCTTCTGGAACCGGGCCACGGCGAGCGCGATGATCGCCACCGTGAAGAACGTGAGCAGCGCGATGGGCCGCCAGAGCGCGGCGAGCGTGGCGCCGCGCAGCACGATTCCGCGGACCACCTGGATGAAGTAGTTCGCCGGGATGATGAACGTGAGGTAACGGAACAGAGGCGGCATGCCGTCGATCGGAAACACGTACCCCGAGAGGAAGACGAAGGGGAGCAGGAAGAAGGTCGACATCTGCATCGCCTGCATCTGCGTCTCGGCCACGGTGGAGATGAACATCCCCAGCCCCAGCACGGCCGCGATGAAGAGTCCGCCCACGAAGTAGAGCGCCGTCACGCTTCCCTGGATGCGGATGCCGAACAGGAACCGCATCAGCAGCAGCGTGATCGTGAGCTGGACGAACCCGATCAAGACGAACGGGATGATCTTGCCGATGATGAGCTGCGTGCGCGTCACGGGGGTCACCTGCAGCTGCTCCAGCGTGCCGCGCTCACGCTCGCGCACGATGGCGATGGCGGTGAACTGGATCAGCGTGAACGTGAGGATGATGGCGATCAGGCCGGGAATGATGAAGGTGGCCGTCTTGAGGTCGGGGTTGTACCAGGCGCGGATGCGCAGATCGACCGGCAGCTCCTTCTCCTTCCACCCCGCGCGCTGGACGAGCGTTCGGATCGACAGCCCGTTCGCGATGCCGGAGCCGATGGCCATCGCCTGGCTCGCGGTGGTGGTGTCCGACGCGTTCACGATGAGGAAGGCGTGCGCCGGCGCGCCGCGGTGCAGGTCCTTCCCGAACTCGCGATCGATCACGAGGCCTACTGAGGCGCGCGCCGCGTCGATGGTGTCGCCGAGCTCCTTCAGCGAGCCCACGCTTCCCACCACGTCGAAGTACTCGCTCGCCGTCATCTTGGCCACCAGCTCGCGGCTCTCGGTGGAGCGGGACTCGTCGTACACGACCGTCTTGAGGTGCTTGACGTCGTAGTTGATGGCGTAGCCGAAGATGAACGTCTGGAGGATGGGAATCATCAGGATCATGCGGATCGTCAGGCGATCGCGCTTGAGCTGCAGGAATTCCTTCCACGTGAGGGCGATCAGGGTCTTCATGCAGGCACTGCCTTTTTCGCGCGCAGCCGCGCGAGAGAGACGAAAACGTCCTCGAGCGACGGCTCGGAGGGTTCGGGCGAACCGAAGGGCTGCAGCAGGCGTCGCGCCGCGTCGATGGCTTGGGGACGCGCCACGGCCCGCAGCCGCACGCCGAAGAGGTACGCGTCCTCGAGCGACGGATCGTCTCGCACGGCTGCCAGCGCGAGGAAGGGATCGCCGCTCGTTGCCACCTCGAAGAGGCGCCCGTGCAGAGCCTGCTTCAGCTCGGGAGCGGTGCCGAATGCGATCAGGCTGCCGTTCAGGATGAAGGCGAGGCGGTCGCACTGCTCGGCCTCGTCCATGTAGTGCGTCGTCACGAGGACCGTCATCCCCTGATCCGCCGCAAGCTCGTAGATGAGATCCCAGAAGAGCCGCCGCCCCTTCGGATCGACGCCGCCCGTGGGCTCGTCCAGGAAGAGAAGCTCCGGTTCGTGCAGCAGCGCGGCGGCCAGGGCGACGCGTTGCTTGAGGCCGGTGGCGAGCGAGCCCGTCAGCTCCGAGAGCGTGCGCTGGAAGCGGAGCCTCTCGGCGAGCGCGGCGATGCGTTCGTCGAGAGTCTTCGTCTCGACGCCGTAGACCGTGCCGAAGAAACGCAGGTTCTCCTGCACCGTGAGGTCGAGATAGAGCGAGAACTTCTGGCTCATGTAACCCAGATGCGTTTTCCAGCGGTCGGTGTCTTTCACGACATCGAGGCCGCCGAACCCGCGCACGCTGCCGGCCGAGGGAGCCAGGAGGCCGGCCAGCATCCGGATCGTCGTCGACTTGCCCGATCCGTTCGGCCCGAGGAAGCCGAGCACCTTGCCCCGTGGGAGGTCGAAGTCGACCTGGTCCACCGCCACGAAGCTTCCGAACCGCCGCGTGAGCCCGCGGACCTCGACGAGCGACCCTTCCTCGACGCGCACGTCGCTCATGGCCGGTCGTCTCCTTCGCTGGTGAGAACGAACACGTCTTCGAGGGTCGGCGTCATGGCGGAGATCGCCGCCGGGTCGACCACGCCGGCCAGCTCGTGCCGTACAGAATCGACGAGCTCGGATCCCGCCCCCTCGGCGCCCCGCACGTGGAGGCGCGTGCCGAAGAGCGAGACGTCGTCCACGAGCGGCAGGGCAGCGAGCCGCTTGCGCACCGCCACCCGTTCTGAGGACAAGATTTGCAGCAGCGTGCGTGGATACGAGGCGAGGATCTCGGCGCGTGTGCCCAAGGCGGTCAGGCGCCCGCGGTCGAGAAACCCGAGTCGCGTGGCGTATTCGGCCTCGTCCATGTAGGGCGTCGATACGACGATCGTGAGCCCCTCGTGGTGGAGCTGGTTCAGGAGATTCCAGAACTCGCGGCGCGAGACCGGGTCGACGCCCGTCGTCGGCTCGTCGAGCAGGAGCAGCTCGGGGCGCGTGAGAAGCGCCGACACGAGAGCGAGCTTCTGCTTCATGCCGCCGGAAAGCGCTCCGGCCAGGCGCGTGCGAAACGGCAGGAGCCCCACCCGTTCCAGCAGATCGCCGGCGCGCTGCTTGGCCACCGCGTCGTCGACGGAATACAGGCGCGCGCGCAACCAGAGGTTCTCGTCGATGGAGAGATCTTCATAGAGCGCGAAGCGCTGCGGTACGAGGCCGAACGCGCTCGCTCCGCGATTCACGCGGCCGGCGGTGGGGGAGAGCAGCCCCGCGACGATGCGGAAGAACGTGGTCTTCCCCGCGCCGTCGGGGCCGATGAGCGCGAACATCTCGCCACGCTCGATGCGCAGGTCGATTCCATCCAGGGCCGTCTTTTCCTTGAACTTGCGGACGAGGCCCTGGACCTCGATCACGGAGCGGCGGGGCTAGCGACCGGGGCGGCGGACTTCGGCGCCGACTGCACGACGACCTCGGCGGGCTGGCCCGGCACGAGCGGCTCCTTCC
>JBDSFL010000160.1:0-4269 GCA_039919545.1 Thermoanaerobaculia bacterium
ACTACACGAAGACCAACAACGTGACGGTCGCAAACCCGGCGTCTCTCACGTTCCCGGCGCCGGCCATTCGGGATGTCGACCTGAATACCCAGGCGTGCGTCATCGGAGCCGGCATCACCGGCACGCGTTACGTGCCCACCTCGTTCGCGGTCACGGTCACCAATGCGCGCACGGGATGCTCGGCGACCCTTCCGAACGCCTTGATCTACAACCCCGTGGATACGACGTGCCGCTCGCTCCCCGTCATCACGGCCCCCGCTGTTTTGCCCGCGGCCAGCATTTGCGCCCCTTACTCGCAGCAAATCACCGCGGCCGGCGGCACCGGTGTGCCTCCGGGCTCCTATACCTTCACCGCGTCCGGCCTTCCCTCGGGTTTGACGATCAGCGCCTCGGGATTGATCTCCGGAACCCCGACGCTTTCCGCCTCGGGACCGGGGACGCCGTCGGTCGCAATCCCTGTGACCATCACGGTCACCGATCCGAATGCCCAGAGCGGAACCCGCACCTACAGCCTCATTCTGAACGATCCCGGCGCGCCTCTCAGCGTCTCGGGCAACGCCAACCAGACCATCAATGTCGGCACCACATCCAACGTCCCAGCCGATACGATCTCGGCGACGGGTGGTACGGGCACCATCAACTGGACGAGCGTCTCTGCACCCGTCCCGGCGACGGGGGCGATCACCGTCACCCCGACGACGGGCGCCGGCACGAACATCAGCGTCTCCGCCCTCGTTCCTCCGGGCGTCTACACGGTCAGTGTTACGGCGACTGACACACCGACTTGCGGTACCTTCAAGCACACGGCCACGATTCCGGTCACGGTGACCGTGATTCCCTGATCTGACGACCGTTCCTCTCCTACGGGCCGCCTCCTGGCGGCCCGTAGTTTTTGGATCTGCGAAGAATCGTTATCGCCTGTCGCGGGAGTCTTGCAACAGCACCGCACCCAGCACGTTGGGGCGAGTTCCCCTTTGCCGTAGACTTGCGGCAGGAATGTGGACCTGAATGGCATTGTTTGGACGTTCGATTTCACGACTGGATGAGCTGAAGAAATCCGTCGCGAAAGATCCCACGTCGAGGCAGTTCCTGGCGCTGGCAGATGAATACCGCCGCGCGGGAAAGCTTCGCGAGGCTGCTGAAACGCTGGAGAGCGGCCTGCGGGAGAATCCGGGTTACACCGCTGCGTTCGTCGCGCTCGGCCGGATTCATCAGGTAAGCCAGCGCTTCGACGACGCCATCGCCGCATTCCAGTCTGCACTCAAGACCGATCGCGACAATCTCGTGGCCATCAGGCAGCTGGCCGACTGCTATCTCAAGAAGGGCGAGAAGGTCGAAGCGATCAAGAAGCTGAAGCTGTTTCGCGGCCTGCAGCCGGGTGATCGTGACGTCGAGGAGATCATCCAGCAGCTCGACGCCGAGCTGAACGCTCCGAAGCCTCGCACCGGGGTCCGCGTGGAGACATGGCCGAGCATCCAGGTGCCGCGGCCGACCGTTCCCCTTCGCGAGGCGCCCCCCACAGAAACACCCGGCGTCCGGGCCTCCGAGAGCTCCCAGTCCGATCCGGTGGCACACGTGCCGCTTTCGTCTCCGCCGCCCCCGACCCAGAGGCACTCGTTCGATCCGTCGCAGCCGGAGGCCTCTCAGAGTGAATTTGATGGTTCCAGCGAAGGGGCATCGAGCGCCAGCGAAGTGGCATCGAGCGCCAGCGAAGTGGTCGAGCTCGGTCCCGAAGCGCATGAGCACGCTCTCGACACCCTCGTGGAAGCGGAAGAAGAGTCTCCGCGAACCGAGCCGCTCCCTCAGCCGCCGGCCCGGCCCCTTCGCAGCGCCGAGATCTTCGACCTGACCTACGATGGCTCCTTCCGCAGGGCGTCGCCGCCGGACGACGAACCGGGATCGGTTCGAGACTCGGCTCCCGAACCGATTCGCCGCGTCAATCGAGAGCTCGAGACGGCGCCCCTTCCTCCGATCGCCGCCATGGTGCGAGAGGTGGAAGACGAGGCCGCTCTGCTCGAGTCCGAACCGGAGTCAGGCGACATCGTCCCCGCGCTCGCGGAATTCCGCGACGCGTCCGAAGCTTCGGTCCCGTCCGACGTTCTGCGATCAGGCGACACCGAGGAGATCACGGCTGATGTCGAGGCAAGCGCCGAGTCCGCCGTCGAGTTCTCCGAAACGGCTTCCGAAACGCCGGAAGCCGCGGTCACGAGGGGAAGCCAGGCTTCACCCGTGATCACGGAGACCCTCGCGGAGCTCTATCGGACTCAGGGCTACGTGGCCGATGCGCGCGAGACGTATCAGGGACTCGCCGAGAGCGAGAGAGACCCGGCGCGGGCACGCGAGTATCGCGAACGCGCGGCCCAGCTTCCCGTCGAGCCCATGCGCAGCCCCGTGGCGCGTTTGAAAGGCTGGGCGTCTCACCTCCCGAGCGCACCCACCACGCGCATCGAAGACCTCGGCCGGGTGCTCGAAGATCTGGTCGAGTCCGTTCCCGGGGTGCGCGCGGTGGCTCTCATCGACCGCGAGGGGCTTTCTCTGGTGGCGGCCGGCGATGAACTCGCATCGTCCAGCATGGAAGTGCTGACGGCCGAGCTCACCGCGTTCTGGAAGGGCGTTCATCGCACGCGCGACGAGGTGGGTGCCGGTCTCCTCTCGTGCCTGACGGTTTCCGGCTCGGACGGCGCCTCGATCGTGTCTTCGGTGTCGTCCGAGTATTCGTTGATCCTGAAGGTCGATCGGGCAGTTCCGCTCGGCCGCGTCCGATACGAAGCCGCGCGCGCGGCTGGAATTCTTCGACCCGCGCTCGGGTAGCGGGCAGGCGGCTCCGCGCACGCCCGCGGACAGCCAGCCTCTCGCAGAGCGGAACGAACGAAAGCAAAAGAGAAAAAGATGAACGTCAAGGAAATCAAGGAACTCATCGACCTCGTATCGCGTCGCGGGCTCGCTGGTCTCGAGGTCGAGCGGGCCGGATTCCGGCTTCGGATCGAGGGGCCTCGCCCGGAAGCCCCTCCTCAGCGGCGCGGGGCGGTTTACGACGTGCCGAGCTCGGACTCTGCCTCGAATCACGAGCCGGCTCCAGGCGTGTCGCCGCGTTCCTCCGCCGCCTTGAGCGCTGCGCCAGCGGCCGCCGTTCCCGCGCCTGCAGCCGCCGCTCCCGACGAAGGCCACCACGTGGTCACTTCGCCCATCGTCGGGACCTTCTATCGCTCCTCGAATCCGGACTCCGAGCCTTTCGTGAAAGTGGGAGACGTGGTGGAGAAGGGGAAGACGCTCTGCATCGTCGAGGCGATGAAGCTGATGAACGAGATCGAGGCGGATGCGGCGGGAACGATCTCCGCCATCTATCCGCAGAACGGTCAGCCCATCGAGTTCGGCGAGAAGCTCTTCGCCATTCAGCTTCGCTAGCGCTTGATGTTCAAGAAAATCCTGGTCGCCAACCGGGGCGAGATCGCCTTGCGCATCATCGCCGCCGCCAAGGAGCTGGGGATCGCCACCGTCGCGGTTCATTCGGAGGCCGATCGCGATTCACTCCACGTGCGAGCGGCGGACGAGTCGGTCTGCATCGGACCGGCCGCACCGTCGGGCTCGTACCTGAACATCACGTCGCTCGTCGCCGCCGCGGAGATCACGGGCGCCGATGCCCTTCACCCCGGCTACGGGTTCCTCGCCGAGAACGCGCATTTCGCCGAGATCCTGCAGGAGGTCGGGCTCACCTGGATCGGGCCCTCGCCCGATTCCATCCGCCGGATGGGCGATAAGTCCGTCGCCAAGACCACCGTCAAGAAGGTGGGCGTGCCCACGGTGCCCGGAAGCGCCGGCCCGCTCGACTCCATCGAGGACGCCATGAATCTGGCCGAGCGCATCGGCTATCCCGTGCTGCTCAAGGCCGTGGCCGGAGGGGGCGGGCGCGGCATGCGCGTGGCGCGCAGCGACAAGGAGCTCGCCGCCGCATTCGACCTGGCGACGACGGAAGCCGAGCGGTCGTTCGGAAACGGCAGCGTCTATCTCGAGAAATATCTGGCCGAGCCGCGGCACGTGGAGTTCCAGATCTTCGGGGATTCGCAGGGAACCATCGTGCATCTGGGCGAGCGCGAGTGCTCGTTGCAGAGGCGGCACCAGAAGATCCTCGAGGAGTCCCCTTCACCCGCGATGACCGCTGATCTGCGCGAACGCATGGGCGACGCCGCCATCGCGGCCGCGCGTGCCGTGAACTACGTGGGCGCCGGCACGATCGAGTTCCTGCTCGATGAAGACGGCTCGTTCTATTTC
>JBDSFL010000190.1:0-3317 GCA_039919545.1 Thermoanaerobaculia bacterium
ACCGCCGCGCCGTCGCAGCATTTTTCCGGTCGCACCCTGAAGGATCGCAACGCGACGCTCTGGTCGTCGCTCGTGGTTCGCTCACCGAAGCACGCGGTGTTCTTCAGCGGCGATACCGGACTCACGACCGAGTACGAGACGATTCGCGAGCGGCTCGGCCCCTTCGATCTCGTCATGCTCGAAGTCGGCGCGTTCCATCCCGCATGGGGCGACATCCATCTCGGCCCCGAGCACGCGCTCGAAGCGGCGGGGTTGCTCGGAGGCGGGGCGTTCCTGCCGGTGCACTGGGGCACGTTCAGCCTGGCGATGCATGCGTGGGACCAGCCGGCGGAGAAGCTGCTGGAGCTCGCTCCGAAAGCGGTGGCGCGGCTCGTGATGCCTCGCCTGGGAGAGCCGGTCGAGCCCGCGCACGCGGAAGGCCGCGCGGAGAACGTCGTGCCCTGGTGGCGCGGCGTGGATGCATCCGAGGCGCCGCCGGCGAGCGAAGCGGTGGAGGAGACCGAGCTGCCGGCCGCCATGCCCTGGCCGCTCGACTAGCCTTCTCGTCACCCGGTGATGATCTTTTCGCCAGCTCCAGAGGCCGCGGATCCCGCCGGCGAGCTTGCCGAGAGGACGACTCCCGTGTACCGCCGGCTGCCCTGATCACGATCGCGCGAAGTCGTGCCACGCATAATGGCCGTACTCACATGACACACCCCTCGCGCTCGTCCTGAACTGGGGCGACGAGGTCCGCCGGCGTCTCGCCGCGCGCTGATTCGGCTGGCAGGTCTCTCAGTCGCGCGTCAGGAGAAACGCACCGGCCATTCCGCCCGCCGCGCAGATGCTGATGAGCCCGTACCGCACCTGGCGCCGCGCCATCTCGTTCGCGAGCGTCGTGACGATGCGGCCGCCCGTCGCCGCCCAGGGATGCCCCACGGCGATCGAGCTGCCGTTCACGTTCACGCGATTCCAGTCGACGGCGCCGCTCGCCTCCCCCTTCCAGCCCTGCTCCCAGGCCACCGCGTTCGCGAGCACCTGAGCGGCGAAGGCCTCGTGGAGCTCGAGGAGGTCGACATCGGAGAACCGCACGCCCGCACGCGCCAGCAGGCGAGGGACGGCGATGGCCGGAGCCATGAGCAGACCCTCGTCCGGATGCAGCGCCGCGTATTCCATCCCCGTCAAGAACGCGAGCGGCTCGCGACCTTCCGCGATGGCGCGCTCCTCGCTCATCAGGAGCACCGCCGACGCGCCGTCGGTCACGGGAGACGCATTGCCGGCCGTGATCGTTCCGTCGGCTCCGAACGCCGGCTTCAGCGTGGCGAGCTTCTCGAGCGACGTGTCGGGGCGCGGCCCCGTGTCGTGCACGACCCCTTCCAGCGGCACGATCTCCGGCGCGAGCCGCTCACGCGCCGCCACGGCGTTTCGATGGCTGGCCAGCGCGACCTCGTCCTGCCGCTCGCGGGAGATTCCCCATTCGCGCCGCGAGATCTCCATGTGCTCGCCCATCGAGAGTCCGGTGCCGGGTTCGCGGAACGTCGCCGGATCGGCGCCGCTCAGCCATTCCGTGCCCCCCGCGATGCCTGCCTCGATGCGCCCCCGCGCGATGGCGTCCGCGATGATCGTCACCGCACGGAGGCCCGAGATGCAGTACGACGAGACGGTCTGCGCCTCGATGCGCGCGGGCAGCCCCTCCTCGAGCACGATCTCCCGCGCCAGGTTGGGCTTGCCGCGCTCCGGCACGACGGCGCCGAAGGCCATCGCCTCGATGATCGCGGGATCGATGCCGTGGCGGTCGAGCAAGCCGCGCACCGCATGACGCGCCAGCGAGAGCGGGCCCTTGGCGGCGAAGTCCTTACCGGCCCTCACGAACGGGGTCCGGGCTCCGGCGATGATCGCGACGCGCCTGTCTTTCATGGTGTCTCCTGCACTGACATCCGTCGCCGATTCTAGACGGGGCTCTGAAGGGCCGATCACGTGAAAGAATCCACGGCTCTGATCAAGATGTACGTCGACGGGGACGCTTGCCCCGTCAAGTCCGAGGTCGCCCGGGTGGCTGCTCGATACGGAGCTACCGTTTCCGTGCGGTCGAGTCGGGCTGGCCTTGGCGCGCGATGAATTTTCCAGCATGACTCGTCCTGGCCGCGTGCCAAAGGTCCCACGCCACCTGCAGGTGAAGCCAGAACTGGGGGGTCGTGCCGAGCCACGCGGCCAAACGAAGTGCCGTGTCGGCAGTCATTCCCCTCTTGCCTTTGACCAGCTCGTTCAGCCGATTCGTCGAGACGCGAAGGCGACGTGCCGCTGCAGCCTGAGTCACGCCCATTGGCACCAGAAACTCCTCCAGGAGCATCTCTCCTGGATGCGTGGGCGGACGATGACTCGGAAGCCCGAAGCCCTTCGCCGCAGGATCAGTGGTAGTTCTCACAGGTCACCTCCCACGCGTCACCATCTTCGAACCGAAAGTGGACGCGAAACTGATCGCTCACCCGCACGCTGAATCGCCCTGCCAGATCGCCCTTGAGCCTTTCGAGGGAGTTCGCGGGTGGTATGGCCATCTCCTTGACGCTTCGGACGGCATTGAGCTGATCGAGAACCCGACGAATCCTCGGCCAGAGCTGCTTCGAAAGCCGTCGAGACATCTTTGAATCGATTCCGTTGAAGATCGACTCCGTCGCCGCGTCTCCAAACGACCGGATCACGAACCGGACTATACACGCGTACCGTGTATACGGCAAGGTGCAGTTTCCAGCCGCGACTCGTCAGGCGGGACGGTGCTCGATTGCCAGAGACAGTTCTGCTATCGCGGCCCCCATGACGAGAGGAAGAAAGATGGACGCGGCTGACGCTCTGATCGCCATCACATGAAAGAATCCTGGACTCTGATCAAGATCCACGTCGACGCCGACGCTTGCCCGGTGAAGGCCGAGGTCGCCCGGGTGGCCGCCCGATACGGCTTCCGGGTCGATTACGTCGCCAACTCACGGATGGCGATTCCCGATGGCGAGCTTTTCGAGCTCGTCGTCGTCGCGAAGGGAAACCTCGACGCGGCCGACGACTGGATCGCGGAGCGGGTGGCGGAGGGCGACATCGTCGTCTCGAGCGACATTCCTCTCGCGTCTCGTTGCCTCGCCAGAGGCGCGCGTGTGCTCGACCCGAAGGGCCGGGTCTTCACGCCGGACTCGATCGGCGAGGCGCTCGCGAGCCGCGAGATTTCCGCTTACCTTCGCGAGATCGGGGACCGGACGAGGGGACCAGCCCCCTTCGAAAAGCGCGATCGTTCCCGCTTCCTGGAGCGCCTCGACTCCCTGATCCAGGCATCGCGCGCTCGCGGCTGACGTTTC
>JBDSFL010000233.1:0-8620 GCA_039919545.1 Thermoanaerobaculia bacterium
TACTGGCGAACGACGCTGGAGCTGATCAACCCCGACCCCGCCGCGGCGATCACGGTGTCCGTGTCTTTCCTGCCCGCAGGGAGTGACAACCGCAACGCGCGCGAGGTGGCGGTGACGATTCCAGCGAAGAAGACCGTCGTCCTGGGCGACGTCGTGGGAACGCTGCTCACCGCGAGCGGCGGTGGCGCCCTGCGCCTTCGCTCCAGCGCCGCATTCCACGCGACGTCCCGGACGCAGACTCCGCGCGTGGAGGGCCCGCCGCTCGGCGTCGAGGTGCCCGGGGAAAGCAGCGATCGCGCCGCGACCCGCTCGGTGGTGTTCCCGCTCGCGAACCGCCCGGGCCCGCAAGGCATTCGTTCGAACGTCGGTTTCTTCAACGCGGGCATCGCACCGGCCACGGTCACCCTCCGGCTGCTCGATCGCACGCTCATGGCGCTGGGCGAACAGAGCCTCGTCGTGGCGCCGCTCGGGTTCGAGCAGCTGAGCGACGTGTTCGGGCACTTCGGCGTCTCGAGCCGTGAGGTGGCCGACGCGCAGCTGGACGTTTCGTCAGACGGTGCCGTACACGCCTTCGGCGTCGTCCTTTCGAACGCGACGGGCGCTGGCACCTTCGTCGCCTCGAACCCGGGCGCCACGGCAGCGCGTGGCGTCGGCCTGAGGCACCTGTCCACCGCGAGGTTCGTCCCGGACGCGACTTTCAAGACGGGCGATTTCTGCCGGCTCAACCCGGTGCCCGGAGCGGGCCGCTTCGTCCTGACGTTCGGCACCGGCGACTATACGCACGTCACGGGCAGCGGTCCCTGCGTCGGAGCGGGCATGGGCTACGCGTACAAGGAGCTGAACGGAGACCTCTCGGAGACGGGGCGGGCCGCGATGTTCCGCACCTATCCCGAATCGTGCGCGGCGGGCGATTCGTCGACCATCGTGATCGGGAACGACTACTACTTCCTGACCGGCGGACCCGGAGGCATGAACCTCTCCCGTTATGACATCAGCACCTTCGCCAAGATCGCCGATGTCGCCATCCCGCTCGACACGGGCCGTCAGGCTTCGAACGACCAGATGCTCGCGTACGTGAACGGCAGGCTCGACGCGAGCGATCTCCTGGCCTCGGGCAGCAACGCCGAGGTCGACCCGTACGCGGGCTTCGGCACGTACCACAAGTTCTTCTCGCTCGACCTTTCGCCGCTCGGTGAGCAGGAGTTGATCGCTCCGCCGCACATCAACGGCTCGTCGTTTCTGTACGTGGACGGCACGTACCATCTCGTGACCTCCACGGCGTTCTTCGGCGATCTCGTCGCGCTGCGCTACGACAGCTCGTTCCATCTGCTCGGACAGCACTATCTTTCGAGCCGCGGGCAGTGGTCCCAGGGGGCGGTCGTGGACGGCAATCGCTTCTGGGTCTCCTGGGTCGACGTGTCGCAGCGCGGCGCGGCCAACATCGTCCTGTCGGGCTTCGACCGGAGCTGGAACCCGGTGGCGCGCGCGGCGGTCACGAATTTCACGGCGACCGACCTCGTCAGCGGGGGACGCCCCGGCCTGCTCCAGGTGGGCACCAAGCTCTACGTGTCGTACGACACGGACGCCGCGGACCCGATCACGCGCGACGAGAAGAAGGAGTGGGCCTGCCACGTGGACGTCTTCGAGATCGAGGCCGACTGAGCCCGATGCATCACGGCGCCTCGTTCACCGCCTCGAACGCGCCGAGCTTCTTGTTCTTCCGCACGTTGTCCCACGGAAAGTGGCGCCCGTTCATGCAGACGTAGACGCCGTGCGGAAGCGCCTGCGCGAACGAGAGGGCGCTGCCGAGGTTGAAGAGGCCGTCCGAGCTCCCGAACGCGTACGGGACCATCGCGCCCGTCAGCACCACGGTCTTGTCTTTCAGCACCGGGCCGAGCAGCCGCGCCGTTTCGGCCATCGTGTCGGTGCCGTGGGTGATCACGATCCGCTCCTCGGGCGCGTTCCGGCAGTGCTCGAGGATGAGCTGGCGGTCGGCGTCCGTCATCTCGAGGCTGTCCACCATCATCACGGTCCGGATGTTCACGTCCAGGCCGCATCGCCCCAGCTCGAGCATCTCCTGGACATGCGTGTCCTTGAAGTAGAGCGAGCCCGTGAGCTCGTCGTACTCCTTGTCGAAGGTGCCCCCGGTGATCAGGATGCGGATCTCCATCGCGCGATTCTCGCAGACTGTCGAAGGCATCCGCGCTGAAGGCCGGCGACCTGGTGACCGCGCCGCGGGCGGCCACGCGGAAGCTGATCCCCACCGGTTCGAATCAGCCGGCCGTCGCGGCCGCAGCGTCGACCGGAGCGAGCTTGAGCCGGAACCAGAAGCAGGTCCCCTCGCCGTCGCGGCTCGTCAGGCCGATCGTGCCACCGCTCTGGGTGACGATGGCCTTGCAGATGGTGAGCCCGAGGCCCGACCCCTTCCGCTCCGAGCCGTCTCCCGGATACACCTGCCGGAAACGTTCGAAGACCATCTCCTGATGACGAAGCGGGATGCCGCGCCCCTGATCCTGCACGCGGATCTCGGCCCAGACGCCGATGGTGCGCACCACCACGGCGACACGCGCACCGGCGGGCGAGAACTTGATCGCGTTTGAGAGGAGGTTCATCAGCACCTGGCCGATCCGCTCGTCGTCGCCGAGGGCGCATAACGAGGTCGGCTCGGCGTCGAGCTTCACCTCCTGCGCCGTGGCCAGAGCGCGAACCATCTCGAAGCAGCGCTCGATGAGCGGCCCCAGCGCTATCGGCTCGCGCCGCAGCTCGAGCCGGCCGGCCTCGAGCCGCTTGAGGTCGAGCAGGTCGTTGGCGAGCTTCACCATGCGCTCCACGTTGCGCTCGGCCACCTCGAGCACGCTGCGTGCTTCCGGGGAGAGCGCTCCGAGCGACCCGTTGCCGAGGATCTCGAGCGAGAGGCGCACGGACGAGAGCGGGATCTTCAGATCGTGGCTGACGATCGCGACGAACTCGTCCTTCAGCCGCTCCACTTCACGCCGCTCGGAGATGTCCTTGATGAACGCGGCGATGGCGTGTCCCGCGCTGCCGCGCACGACGAAGAGCGAGAGCTCGAGCGGCACCTTCTTGCCGTCTCTTCGGAGGGCATCCATCTCCACCACCTTGGGGAGCACGCCCAGCGAGTCGAGGAGATAGGGCAGCAGGCGCTCGGCGGGGCGACCGAGCACCTCGGCGGGCGCATAGCCGAAGATCTTGGCCGCCGCCGGGTTGTACCGCTCGACCAGCCCCTGCGGGCCCAGCGTGATCACGCCGTCGAGAGCGCCCTCCAGGATGGAGCGGAACTGCTCCTCGCTGCGCCGGAGCGATTCCTCGACCTCCATTTGCTGGGAGATGTCGCGCGCGGACCGCAGGTAAGCCACAACCCGGCCGCTGACATCCTTCATGGAAGAGGTGGTGAGCGCGACCGGGAAATCCGTACCGTCCTTGCGCGTGTTGTAAAGCACGCCGCTCCAGCCGTTGCCCGGGTCGCCCGTGGAGCGCTCTTCACGGATCCACGGATCGTTCCGCGGCGAGTCGAGAATGGTGTCGGATTGCCCGAGGACCTCGTCCTCGCGGTAGCCGTAAGCCTTCACGAAGGAGGTATTGACGTAGGTGAAGCGGTGATCCAGCCCCGCGACGGAGATCATCTCGCCGCTCGCCGCCACGATGTGGGACAGAAGCGAGGCCGGCAGCGGTTCGAAGGGAAGGGCCGCAGACGGGGGGCCATCCGCGGCCCGGCTTCGGGTCGAGCGTTTCGGGACACCCAATTCCTTGCGCTGCTTCGGGCTCGCCAAGGCCTACCTACCTCGCTGATGGATCGCCCGCGATGTTATCCGAAAGCGCGGCTAGCGGCCTGTAACGGATGAATCGGATGTGGATTCGAATGCTATCGGCGGCGAGATCAAGGCGCGCCGCCGAAGAGCCGCAGTTGGCTCTGCGCCAAGGCGGCGCAACGCGGAGATCGCCGAGCAGGCGCTTCGGATTTGTTCGTTACAGGCCACTCGTCAGGGGGTGGAGGACCCCGGCTTGCTCGTGACCCGGGAGAGCGGCACGAAGGCGCCGGAGTCTTCGTCGTCGTCCAGCTTCTCGTCGCTCTCCCGGGAATCGTTGTCCCCCATCGCGTCGAGAAGCACCCGCCGCGCCTCGATCCCTTCGGTGAGCTCGAAATCGGATTCGAACTCCGAAAGGCTCTTGCGCGGCGACACGGGGCCGACGTGAAACGTGAACTCGGCATGTGACCAGGAGAGGAACAGCTCGATCGAGCGGGCGATCTGCAGCTTCACGCAATCTTCGACGGTCTCCCGCGTGAGCACACCCTGATCGACCAGGATGTCCCCCACGCGCAGCTCGGGATTGCTCGCGTGCCTTGCCAGCGCGGAATGGAGCTCCTCCTCGGTGATGTCGTGCTGCTGCACGAGCAGGGCGCCGAGCGGCTTGTGATCGGCCCCGAGGGCTTGCCAGATCAGCCCCTTGCGGAAGACGATGACTCCCTCGGCGCCGGGCCCCGCCTTCAGCCGCAAGAAGCCGGTCTTCCGGCCGAGCCCGAGCACCTGGAGGACGTCGATGAGAGTGAGCTCCTCCAGGCGGCCCTGCAGGACGATGCGGCCCGTTTCGTCGACGCTCACGCGGATCCTCCGGGGCGGGGCATGGCAGCGGCGCGTGTCATGGCAGCGGAAGGATGCACTTCCGCTCGATGCCGAATCAAGTCAGCGCATCTCGGAGCTCTTCGGCGTCTCCCGCCTTCTCCCTGGGTCGAGGGTTTGGGCGCGATAAGCTCACCTGCGAAACCGGAAAGTAGGACTCGGGGGAAGCGCGATGGAAAGCGGGAAGACTCACGAGGTCTCGAACCAGACGCCCCCCTTGGCGGGCTACGACCTCTTCGCCACCGATCGTGCCCTGCG
Source organism: Thermoanaerobaculia bacterium (assembly GCA_039919545.1). Taxonomy (GTDB): domain Bacteria; phylum Acidobacteriota; class Thermoanaerobaculia; order UBA5066; family UBA5066; genus JBDSFL01. The sequence continues at coordinate 4,896 of JBDSFL010000233.1, forward strand.
GGACGCGGTCGTACGCGAGGGCGCGGGCTGGGCCGAGCAGAAGCTGCATCTGGCCGGAACCGAGCTGGGAGCGCCCGAACAGCGTGAGCTGGGGCGCCTGGCCAACCAGCACCCTCCGATCCTTCGCGCCTTCGACTCGCGCGGTAACCGCATCGATCAGGTGGAGTTCCACCCCGCGTGGCACGAGCTCCTGGGCGGCATCACCCGGCGCGGTTTGCACACCGGGCCCTGGAGCGAGCCGCAGGCGGGCGCTCACGTCGCGCGTGCCGCCGAATACCTGATGCAGGCCCAGGTGGAGGCGGGCACGCTCTGTCCCACGACCATGACCTACGGCGCGGTCCCCGCGCTCCGCTCGGCGCCCGCCTCCGTGCTGGCGTGGCTCCCCACGCTCTTCTCGCGTGAGCATGACCCGCGCGACATCCCTTTCGAGCAGAAGCGCGGGGGCATGATCGGAATGGGAATGACCGAGAAGCAGGGGGGCTCGGACGTGCGGAGCAACCGCACGGCGGCCGCTCCCGAGACGGGCGGCGCGTACCGCCTCACCGGGCACAAGTGGTTCTTCTCGGCGCCCATGTGCGATGCGCACCTCGTTCTGGCCAACGCGCCCGGAGGTCTCTCGTGCTTCTTCGTCCCGCGCTTCACGCCGGACGGGAAAAAGAACCCGATCGAGATCCAGCGCTTGAAGGACAAGGTGGGCAACCGTTCGAACGCCTCGAGCGAGGTTGAGCTCCGCGACGCGTGGGGCGTACTGGTGGGAGGCGAAGGACGCGGAATCCCGACCATCCTCGAGATGGGGACGTACACGCGGCTCGACTGCACGATCGGCAGCGCCGGCGGGATGAGGCAGGCCCTCGTGCAGGCCCTGCACCACGCGGCGCACCGGCAGACCTTCGGCAAGCGCCTGCTCGACCATCCGCTCATGAAGAACGTGCTCGCGGACCTCGCGCTCGAATCCGAGGCCGCCACGGCGCTCGCGCTGCGCCTGGCGCGCACGTTCGATTCCAGCGACGCGTCCGAAGGTGCGCTCCGCCGCGTGATGACGCCCGCCGGGAAATACTGGGTGTGCAAGCGCGCGCCGGAGCTCGCGGCCGAGGCGATGGAGGTGCTCGGCGGGAACGGCTACGTCGAGGAGGGCGTGCTCGGGCGGCTCTACCGCGAGATGCCGGTGAACTCGATCTGGGAAGGCTCGGGGAACGTCATGTGCCTCGACGTGCTGCGCGCCCTCGGCAAGACGCCCCACGCGCTCGAGATCCTGATGGCCGAGCTCGAGCCCGCACGGGGCCGCCTGAGGGCCTTCGACCAGTTCCTCGACGAGCTGGGGAGCGAGCTGACCGACGTCGACCGCGTGGAGGCGCGCTCCCGGAGGCTGACGCAAGATCTGGCGCTGGCGCTGCAGGCCTCGCTGCTGGTGCGCTTCGCTCCTGACTTCGTCGCCGAGGCATTCTGCCGCTCGCGCCTGTCGCAGGACTGGGGCGCGAGCTTCGGCACCTTGCCGCGTGACGTGGACTTCGACGGGATCCTCGAGCGCGCCTGGCCCACGTGAGCCCGCGCACCCGTCGGCGGGGACCGTGAGAGAATCGCGGCTCGCTCGGGAGGGCAAAAATGCGGCTGGTGACACGTGGGGACCTGGACGGCCTGGCTTGCGCCGTCATCGCCTCGTCCTTCGAGAAGATCGACGACATCCTGCTCGTTCACCCTCAGGAGATCACCGACCGCGCCGTCGTCATCGACGATCAGGACATCCTGGCGAACCTGCCGTACGACGAGCGCTGCGCCACCTGGTTCGATCACCACCTCCTCACGGACAACAACCAGAAGCCTCCCGAGGGCTTCAAGGGGAAGTTCGGCATCGCGCCCAGCGCTGCGCAGCTGGTGTGGGAGCACTACGGCAGCGACCCTCGGTTCTCCACGCTCGTCGAGGAGACGAACCGGCTCGACGCGGCGCACCTCTCGCGCGAGGACGTGCTGCATCCGCAACGCTACATCCTGTTCGGCTTCACGCTGGATGGGCGCAGCGGGCTCGGTTCTTACGCGGGGTACTTCAAGCGCTGCGTGGAATGGGTGAAGAACATGCCGATCGACGAGGTCCTCGAGCTGGAAGAGGTCTCGGCGCTCGTTGAGCGTCTGCGCGAGCAGACCGAGAGCTTCCTGCACACGATGGAGGCGATCTCGGAGCTGCGCGACAACGTGATCCTCACCGATCTGCGCCCGCTCGACGAGATTCCTCCCGGCAATCGCTTCCTCATCTACACGCTCTTCCCCGACGCGAACGTCTCGCTGCGCATCCATTGGGGGCCGGAGAAGCGGTTCGTGGTGGCCGCCGCGGGGCACTCGATCTTCAATCGCACCTGCCGCACGAACCTCAGCGTGCTCATGTCGCGCTTCGGGGGCGGCGGGCACGTGGGCGCAGCCACCACCCCCCTCCCCCCCTTCGGAGCCAACGAGACCATCGACGAGATCCTCGAGGAGCTGATCAAGAACGGGTGAGAAGGGAATCGTCCTCTGGCGGGCGTACGATTCGACGAAGAGCGGGCCAGGAGCACCCAGGAGGGTCACACTCAGGAGGGTCAGGTCCTCATTCTCCATTATAGCTTCTATAATTGATAATGAGGACCTGACCCCGTTCCCGTTCGCAAACGCGGCGCCGCCCAGCGGCAGCGTGTTCAGCTGTTCCCAAGTCCTCCATGAGCTGGGTGCTCTTCGAACCCTTCGAAACGACTGCCGACAGCTCGTCGGGAGAGGCGATTTCGTCCGGCGACGCTGGGAGGAGATGCGCCGCGGCAGCAATGCGGCTGTTGTGTCAGTTCAGCATCTCCGGATAGAAGCGCGGCCTGACTCTCGCCCCTGCTTCAACAAGGCCGCGCTGTTCGCCGGTCGAAATCGTCTCCTCCCGGCGAGCGGATCGAAGCGCTCGATGCTCTCGTGAGGTGGGAGCGTGCTCCTCGGTACGTCTAGGCAGAGTGCACGAACCACAATCTCGGTCCGAGAGGCGCGGGCTGACATCCCCCCTCGCTTCAGCTGGCCCGCGCCGTTCGCCAGGTCGGAGTGCGTCTCCGGCGGGCGTCTCCAGCACAGGACGGCTCCAGGCTCCAGCGCGAAGCCTCGGCTCGGCCTCGTCATCGCTCCGTTCGTTCCCGCGCGCCGCCTCGCCTCTTCAGCTCCCACCGCGAGGCTTCGATCCAGCGTCCCACCTCGGCCGGCATCATGGGAACGCCCAGAAAGTAGCCCTGGGCCATGTCACAGCCGAGCCGCGCCAGGAACTCGCAGGTCGCCTCGTCTTCCACTCCCTCAGCCACGACCTCGTAGCCGAAGTTGTGGCTCATGTCGATCGTGCTGTGCACGATGGCGGCGTCGCTGTCGCTCCGAACCATGTCGCGGATGAAGGACCGATCCACCTTGATCTCGTTCACTGGCAGCTGTTTCAGGTGCGTCAGCGAGGAGTAGCCGGTGCCGAAGTCGTCGATGGAGAGGGACAGCCCCATCACGCGCAGCTCTTTCAGCACACGCGCCGCGTGCACGGCATCCGACACGATGCTGCTCTCGGTGATCTCCAGCGTCAGCCAGCGGGCCTCCAGGCCGCACGCGGCGAGAAGGTGAGCGATCCGTTCGGGGAAGAGCGGATCCTGCACGTTCCTGGCGGACACGTTCACGGCGATGCCGATCGGGAGCCCCTCCTCGTGCCAGGTCCGGCACTGACGGCAGGCCAGCGTGAGCACGAATTCGGT
>JBDSFL010000355.1:0-5664 GCA_039919545.1 Thermoanaerobaculia bacterium
GGCCGAACGTCTTCATCAAGGTTCCGGCCACGAAGGAAGGCGTCGAGGCAATCCGTCGCCTCATCGGGCAGGGCATCTCCATCAACGTGACGTTGATGTTCAACCGGAAGCACTACCACGATGTGGCGATGGCCTACATCGACGGTCTCACGCAGCTCGCGTCGACCGGCGGCGATCTCTCGAAAGTGCATTCGGTCGCCTCGTTCTTCGTCTCTCGCGTCGACACGCTCATCGACAAGAAGCTCGACGAGGCCATCGCCGCGGCCTCCTCGGCCGACGACAAGGCCCGGCTCACGGCGCTCAAGGGAAAGGCGGGCCTCGCCAACTGCAAGGTCGTCTATCAAGACTTCCTCGAGATCTTCGGGAAGGAGCCCTTCACGAGCCTGAAGGCCAAGGGGGCGCGCGTGCAGCGGCCGCTCTGGGCCTCCACCGGTACGAAGAACCCCGCGTACTCCGACCTCATGTACGTGGAGAACCTGATCGGCGCCGACACCGTGAACACGATGCCGGAGAAGACGCTGGCCGCGCTGCTCGACCACGGCACCTGCCCCGGCGACACCGTGCTCGACGGAGTGGACGAGGCGCGCGCCACGCTCGCCGCCCTCAAGGAAGCGGCCATCGACATCGAGACGGTGGGCGAGCAGCTGCAGGAAGACGGCGTCGTGCTCTTCGCCAAGGCCTACGACGAGCTCCTGGCCACGATCAAGGAACGGCACGAAGCCGTGGACAACGACGCGATCACCAAGAAGATCGCCACGATCACCAGCTAGAAATCGGAAAGGAAGAGCCGAACGTGATACTCGGGAACGGATTCGACGCCCCCGACCTGACCGACGCTCAGGTCTCCCGTCTGGCCGAGCTCGCCCGCGACGCGCGCGGCGACATCCTGAAGATGACCACGCTGGCGGGCTCAGGGCATCCGGGGGGCTCGATGTCGTCCATCGACTTCGAGCTCGTTCTCTGGGGGCTCGGCAACTGCGATCCGAAGGATCCGTTCAACGTCGATCGGGATCGCGTCGTGATCAGTCATGGCCACACGTCGCCCGCGGCCTACGCCGCGCTCTCGCGGCTCGGCTACTTCGATCCGTCCCTTCCTCTGCTCGGCTTCCGGCGCGGTGGCTCGCCCTTCGAGGGGCACGTCGAGCGCGATGTTCCTGGCATCGACTGGGGGAGCGGCAACCTCGGTCAAGGGCTCTCGGCCGCATCCGGCTTCGCTCTGGCCGCGAAGATCCGTGGCAGCGCCGCGCGGGCGTTCTGCACGATGGGCGATGGCGAGCAGCAGAAGGGGCAGCTCTCGGAGGCCCGTCGCTTCGCGGTTCGCTATCAGCTCACGAACCTCGTGGCGCTCCTCGACTGGAACCGCATCCAGCTCTCGGGCACGAACGACGCGATCATGCCGCAGCACATATTGGACGACTGGCGCGCGGACGGCTGGGAAGTGATCGAGGTGGACGGGCACAACTTCCGTGCGATCTATGCCGGCATGAGGCATGCCTTCCAGGCCGACAAGCCCACGCTCCTCGCGTGCCACACCCGCATGTCCGAGGGCGTCCCCTTCATGGTGAAAGAAGGGTACAAGTGGCACGGCGCCGCGCTCTCCGTCGAGAAGTGCCACGAGGCGCTCGCCATTCTCGGCTGCGAGGATGATCTCGACCACTGGATCGCCGAGCGCAAGAAGCCCGCACCCGACTGGCACGCGCTCCTTCCGCATCGGCCCGACGAGACGGTGCTGATGCCGCCGGGAAGTCCCCGCACCTACGCGCCCGACAAGTCGACCGACAACCGCTCGGCGTTCGGGAATGCGCTCGAGGATCTCGGCGCCTTCTCGAAGGAAGCCAAGCCCGACGGCGTTCCCATGGCCGTGCTCGACTGCGACCTCCTGAAGTCGACGAAGACCGATCTCTTCTACGCCAAGTATCCGAAGAGCTTCTATCAGTGCGGCATCGCCGAGCATCACACCGCCGTCCTGAACGGCGCGCTCTCGGTGTGCGGCATCGCGTCGTGGTGGGGCGAGTTCGCGATGTTCGGCCTGGCCGAGTCGTACAACCAGCAGCGCCTGAACGACGTGAACGACACGAACGCCAAGCTCGCGGTCACGCATGCGGGGCTCGACGTGGGCGAAGACGGCAAGACGCATCACTCGATCGACTACTTCGGCCTGCTGAACTCCACGTTCGGCTGGCACGTGTTCACCCCGGCCGACCCGAACCAGACCGACCGCATCACGCGGTGGATGGCCTCGCACCGCGGCAACCACGCCATCGTGATGGGGCGCTCGAAGTTCCCGATCGCGCTGCGCGAAGACGGCACGCCTTTCTTCGCCGGCGATTACGTGTTCGATCCGAAGAAGGCCGACCGCCTGCGGAGCGGCGGGCTGCTGACGATCGTCTGCGCCGGCAACATGCTGCCGTATGCGCAGGACGCCTGGAACCAGCTCGATGCTCAAGGGACGCGTGTCGACCTCGTGTCGGTGGCGGCCTGGAGCGACCTCTCCGACGACGACGTGCGGCACATGGGGCGGCACGGACGCATCGTCTCCCTCGAAGATCACAACCCGAAGACGGGCCTGGGCACCTGGCTCCAGGCGAAGCTGAACGAGCTGGGCGTCGTCGCGCGCGTGAAGAAGCTGGGCGTCACGTTCTATTCGTCTTCGGGTCCCGCCAAGGATCTCTACGCGCTGATGGGTCTCGACGGAGCGGCGGTCATGAAGGCCGTCACCGCCGAGCTCGCCGGCGTGGAAGCCACGGCGGCCAAGTCGGGCGCGCATCCCTGATCTTTCAATTCATCGCATCAATTCGAGCGGACCCCAGAGAGCGGAGGAGGAAGCGTGCAGATTGGATTCGTGGGCCTGGGCAAGATGGGCGGGAACATGGTCAAGCGGCTGCTCACCAAGGGCGGCCATGAGGTGGTCGTCTCCGATCGGGGAGCCGAGGCCGTCGCGGCCTCCGTGGCGGAAGGGGCGCAGGGCGCGTCCGACCTGAAAGACCTCGTCTCGAAGCTGGCGGCGCCCCGCACGGTCTGGGTGATGGTGCCGTCCGGCGGGCCGACGCAGAGCGTGATCGACGAGCTTGCCACGCTTCTGTCGGCGGGCGATCTCGTGATCGACGGCGGGAACTCGATGTTCAAGGATTCGCAGCGGCGCGGCGCGCAGCTGAAGGAAAAGGGCGTCCTCTTCGTGGACGCCGGCACCTCGGGCGGCATCTGGGGCCTCACCGTGGGCTACTGCCTGATGGTGGGAGGCGAGCCCGAATCCATCGAGCGCCTCGCGCCCGCGCTCACGTCGCTGGCTCCGCCGGACGGCTGGCTGCACACGGGGCCCATCGGCTCGGGGCACTACGTGAAGATGGTCCACAACGGCATCGAGTACGCGATGATGCAGTCCTACGCCGAAGGCTTCGAGCTCTTCAACGCGTCGGGCTTCCCGCTCGACAACGCCAAGATCGCCCACCTCTGGATGCAGGGCTCCGTCGTGCGCTCCTGGCTGCTCGAGCTCGCGGCCGATGCGATGACGAAGAATCCCACCTTCGAAGGGATCGCGCCGTTCGTGGCGGATTCCGGCGAAGGGCGCTGGACCGTCATCGAGTCGATCGAAAAAGCCGTCCCGATTCCCACGATCACCGCATCGCTGCAGGCCCGCTTCCGCTCGCGTCAGGAGAATTCCTACGCGGCCCGCTTCCTGAACGTGGTCCGCAACGAGTTCGGCGGGCACACCGTCGTGAAGAAGTGACGAAGGGATGAGCGCCAGCGGCATGCCGGGAGAGCCGTCAGCCCGGTCCCGTCCGAGCAGCACGGCCAAGACGGATACGGCCACCATCGTGATCTTCGGCGGGTCGGGCGACCTGGCCAAGAGGAAGCTCGTCCCGGCGTTCTACGAGCTCCACCGCGAGAAGCAGCTCCCCCCCGAGACGATCATCGTGGCGTACGCGCGGACGGGCGAGTCCGACGAAACGTATCGCGAGGAGATGAAGACGGCGCTCGCCGAATTCGCCCGCACCAAGCCGCTGGACGAGGGCGAATGGAAGACCTTCGCCGAGCGCCTCTACTTCGTGCGCGGCGACCTCTTTCAGAGCAAAGACTATCTGGTCCTGAAGACCCGCATCGAAGAGATCGAGAAGGAGAGGAAGCTTCCGGGCCACAGGCTCTATTACCTGGCGATCCCTCCGTCGGGCATTGGCGCCGTGGTGAAGAACCTCGGCGATGCGGGCTTCGTCTATCCCGTCGAGGGGACGGGCCCCTGGTCGCGCGTCATCGTGGAGAAGCCTTTCGGGCACGACCTCGAATCCGCGCGCGCGCTCAACGACGAGATCGCCACCGTTTTCCGGGAACGGCAGGTGTTCCGCATCGACCACTATCTCGGCAAGGGGACGACGCAGAACCTGCTGGTGTTCCGGCTCGGGAACGGGCTCTTCGAGCCGCTGTGGAACCGGCGGTACGTCGATCACGTGCAGATCACGGTGGCCGAGTCGATCGGCGTCGAAGGCCGCGGTAAGTTCTACGAGGAAGCTGGAATCTTCCGCGACATCATCCAGAATCACGTGCTTCAGCTGCTGTGCCTGGTGGCCATGGAGCCTCCGGTGGCTTTCGATCCGAACGCGGTGCGCGACGAGAAGGTCAAGGTGCTGCGCTCGATCCGGCCGCAGACGCCCGAGGAGATCCTGCGAGACACCGTCCGCGGCCAGTACGGCCCGGGCGCCGTCGACGGCAAACCGGTGTCCGGCTATCGCCAGGAAAAAGACGTCCATCCGATGTCGCTGAGGGAAACCTACGCTTCCTGGAAGGTGCAGATCGAGAACTGGCGCTGGGCCGGTACGCCGTTCTACCTCCGTGCCGGAAAGCGGATGCCCAAGCGCGTGACCGAGATCGCGATCACCTTCAAGACGCCGCCCATTGCCCTGTTTCGCAAGGCGGGCGTGCTGCGGCAGGAAGCCAACGTGCTGATCCTGCGGATCCAGCCCGACGAAGGCATAGCCCTGAAGTTCAGCGCCAAGGAACCCGGGCCGACGATGAAGATCGATCCGGTCGCCATGGACTTCAAGTACTCGGAGTACTTCGGCCGGCAGGCGCCCGACGCCTACGAGCGCCTCCTCATGGACGCGATTCACGGCGATTCCACGCTCTTCGCGCGGCGCGACGAGGTGGAGGCCGCGTGGGAGCACTGCACGCCGGTACTCGAGACATGGCGTGACAACCCGCCGCTCGATCACCCGAACTACGAAGCCGGCACCTGGGGACCGGAAGCCGCGGTGGCGCTGATGGCACGCGACGGGCGGCGCTGGCGCCGGCCGTGACCGGGGCTTCGGAAACCGAGGCCCCCACACGGATCCTGGCCGATGCGGACCAGGTGGCGGACGCCGCGGCCGACTTCTTCGTGAAGGCCGCGGCGGAGGCGATCCTGGCACGCGGCGTGTTCCGTGTGGCGCTCGCGGGCGGCTCCACGCCCGAGCGCGCGCACAGGCGCCTGGCGAGCGGGCCCGTGAGCGCCGCCGTGAACTGGCCGCGCATCGACATCTACTTCGGTGACGAGCGCTGCGTTCCTCCGGGCTCACCCGAGCGAAACGACCTCGCGGCCCGCGCCGCCTTGCTCGATCACGTGCCCATCCCCTCGCGCAACGTGCATGCGATGCAGGCGGACGCGCCGGAAGGGGCCGAGCGTTACGAGGCGCT
>JBDSFL010000357.1:0-2542 GCA_039919545.1 Thermoanaerobaculia bacterium
GGGCAGCACGTTGTCGACGATGACGATGTCGAAGGTCCCGTCCAGAGCCAGCTCGAGGCCGGAAAGCCCGTCCATGGCCGTCGTGACGTCGCAATCCAGATCCGCCAGGACAACTTTGAGAAGCCTGCGGACGAAAGAAGAATCGTCGATGACGAGAATCCGGCAGCGCCGTGCCGCGATGGGAAGCGCCGGCACCGTGCTTCCGTTGGGATCCCGGGCCTCGCTCACGCTGGAACCTCGTCGCCTCGGGCCGCACGCTGTAGCGCGGTGATGTTCATGTTCATCTGGAGCCTCCATCGCGGCTGATTGCAAGCGGATGGCCAGCGGTTTCGGCCGGACGCCGTCAAGGCGTCATGGCTCGATCGTGTGTCATGCCTGTCTCACGGCACAGTCGGCCGGGCCGGAGAGACGGGCGCCGAGCAGGGTGCGCACTTCCGCAACCGCCTCGTGCGACCCGGCGACGGCGAGGATGTCTCCGGCCAGGAGGCGATCCTTTCCCGTCGGCCCCACGATCGCGTCGCCGCCCCGCCGGATCGCGAGGATCGCCCCGCCGCACCGGCCGCGCACGTTCAGCTCGCCCAGGGTCTTTCCCGCGGCGGGGCTGTCGGCCCCGAGCACCATGGTGGTGGGATCGCCCAGTCCCGGGAAGAGCTGGGTGATGGCGTCGAGAGAGGCTGCTGACGAGCCGTCCTGATCCTCGCCCTTGCCACGCGCTCCGCGCATCAGCACCTCGGCGATGGCCTGAGAGCCGGCGCGCACGTGCCCCTGCAGCTCGTTCACGCTTCGCCACGAGCCCCACGTGAGCGCCAGCAGCACGGTGACGACCACGAGCGCTCCCTCGAACGGGCGCAAAAAGGGCTGCGTCACGGCCACCAGCAGCACGCCCACGAAGAGGAGTCCGGTCGCTTGCAGCAGCCCCACGAGCGCGCTGCGCGGAGCGTCGGCCAGATCGAGGCGGCCCGTCGCGGCCGGAGGCAACGCGTGGGCGGCGAGCGTGAGCGCCAGCGCACGGCTCAGCCGGGCGAGCCCGACGCAGAGCGGAAGGGCGATCAGCGCCGCCGCCACGAGAGGCAGCGCGCGGGCGATCGCGGCACCGAAGCCGAACGAGGCGGCCAGGGCGCGCGCGAGGGAAGGGGTGAGCAGGAAGGCCGTGATCGTGAGGGCGGCCAGGAGCGCCGTGTCGAGCAGCATCAAGGCCCCCAGGCGGCGCACGCGCGACCCCGTGGTCGGCTGCATGGGCGCCGAACGCAGCCGCTCGAGCCAGCTCGCGTAGAGGCTGACGAACGTCTGGAGCGGGCGGGGAAGCTTCCTGTCGATGAAGTTGGCCGCCGGCACCGACGCGCGGATGAGGAGCGGCGTGAAGAGAGTGGTGAGCGCCGACACCGCGACCGCCACCGGATACAGGAAGCTGCGCGTCGCCCCGAGCGCCAGGCCCAGGCCCGCGATGATGAACGAGAACTCGCCGATGTTGGCGAGGCTCATCCCCGCCTGCACCGCGATGGAGACCCCGCTCCCCGTCAGGAACGCCCCCAGGGTGACGCCGAGGATCGTGGCCACGACGACGAGCGCCGTGAGCACTGCCACCGCCTGCCAGTGCATCAGCACCATCCTCGGATCGATGAGCATTCCCACCGAGACGAAGAAGATGGCCGCGAACATGTCGCGCACCGGCTGCACGAGATGCTCGACCGCTTTCTCCTGGCCCGATTCGGCGATGAGCGAACCGGCCAGGAACGCCCCGAGCGCCACCGAATACCCGAGCGAGAGCGCCAGCAGCGAGGTCGCGAAGCAGAATCCGATGCTGGCCACCAGCGTCGTCTCCGGCCGCTCGAGCCGCATCACGAAACGCATGAGGCGTGGGATGACGAGCAGCCCCACGGCCAGAAGCGCCGCCAGAAAACCGCCCAGCCGACCGATCAGGAGCGCCAGGCTGCGCACGGTGACGGTCTCTCCCGTGGAGACCGAAGCCAGCGTCGCCAGCAGGAGAATGGCCACCAGGTCCTCGACGATGAGGACGCCGAATACCAGCTCGTGCAGCCGGCGCTCGACGTGCTTCTGCTCCTCGTAGGCCTTGGCGATGATCGTGGTCGAGGAGATCGAGATGATCGCGCCGACGAAGAGGCTCTCGATCCGCGTCCAGCCGAAGAGCTGCCCCGTGACGTAGCCGAGCCAGAGCATGAGCGAGACCTGCAGCACGGCGATGAGGGTGGCCTTGGGCCCCACGCGGAAGAGCTTCTTCAGGCTGAACTCCAGCCCGAGCGAGAACATGAGGAGGATGACGCCCACTTCGGAGAGCGTCTGGACCGTCTGGCGGTCGGCTACGAGCGGAATGGGGACCGACGGCCCGACGATGAGCCCGGCGAGCAGATAGCCCAGCACCACGGGCTGCTTGAGCCGATGGAAGAGCACCGTCGTCACGGCGGCCACCGAGAGGACGAGCGCCAGGGTGCGGAGAAATTCGTGCTCTCCGTGCATCGCTACTTCGTCGGGAGATCAATCATCACGCGCCGCCAGGCGCTTGGGTCACGAGCCTGAACGCTTG